>JALZOO010000526.1 GCA_030913905.1 Acidobacteriota bacterium | reverse complement strand
ATCACACACGACACGAAAGCAAACGCGATTATTCTTCGGTGCATAGAATGGAGAGCTAAAGACCGAATGCCATTCAAGAAGTTTAGAGTTCAACCTTCAGGTTGTCTGTTTGAAGCCAGGACAAGCTAAAGCTTGAACTCTGAACCGCTTGAGCGGCATTCAAGTAGTTTAGAGTTCAACCTTCAGGTTGTCTTCGAAGCCAGGGCAAGCTAAAGCTTGAACTCGAACTGCTTGTGCCCAGGCAAAGTCGTGCATCGTCAGCGCGCCAGTACGACACCGAATCGCTCACGCAGCGTGTCGGCATATTCTTCTTCGTCCGCAAGCAAGCGCTCCTCCCTTACACCATTCTTTGTGGTTATGAAGCGCAGCTCGCTGAGTGTGATTCGTCCTTCCGAGGTAGCTCTTGTGCACACTCGCGCTTTCGTGAAGTGTGACTCAGGAGAAGTTTGATGATAGAGGCACATGTCTAGGTAATCGTCATAACTGTGAGGCTGGAGAGAAAAACGATGCTGGACTTTCCATTCATCACTGCCGTCGCGCTGCGTAAGCATCAGATGATCCTCGACCGGGACAATCTTATAAGCACGCGTGCCCTGCACCTGTTCGTCCCGCTCATCAAGCAATAATGGCTCAAGAAACGAATCACCAAAGCCCACGTCTACCAGCCAACGTTCATCGAGCGTGACGAGCAACACCATGTGATCGAAATCCGGGCCGAATTCACCTGCAGCGTCCGCTACTCCGGCTGAAAGCATCTCGACCTGGAACCCCAGCGCGCGCAATAACGCCGCGAACAACCCATTTAGTTCGTAACAGAAACCACCCCGGCGACGCCTTACGATTTTGTCGAACAGCGCTTGGTCATCAAGAACGATGGGCTCATCTGCGTGGATGCTCAGGTTTTCGAAAGGAACCGAACGGAGGTGGGCCAGTTGCAGCTCACGCAAGGTTTCAGCATTAGGCTCGAGAGACCCGCGGTAATTGATTCGTTTGAGGTATGCGGAAACGTCCATCAGTCCTATAACCGCCTCATTGCCGGCTTTGAAGAACGTGAGCTTTGCCTCAAAAGTCATCTGCTCCTGAGAGTTCGGCTTCGCCGCCTGAGTTGGCTTCGCGGCGGTGGCTATGCCCCGCCGACAGCCGCCAGGTTATTGCCGGGCTATGCCCCTGGTTTGGGCTTAGACCGTCGGATTCATTGGGCCAAAGGCCGCACCAAGGGCATAGCCCAGATGGCTAAGACTCGTCTACGGCGGGGCAAAGCCACCGCCTCACATCCGGGGGCAAAGCCCGCCCTCAGTAGCTCGTGACTTTTGCGGTAAGCCGCATCAACTACATCAGCAGCGTCTCAACACGGTGAGCATGGACCATCTCCTCACATGGGGACCAGGCGAAGACGGTAAAGCGCCCGTCTTGCGAAGCTACCAATGCGATTGAGTCGCGCTGATCCTGCACAAACTGAGCTGCCGATAGATGGCGGGTACCACCAAGTTCGAGCGGCTGAACAACCGTCGCGATGTTGCCGACAATCGGTTCAGTAACAACTACTCGCTCGACTCGCCCGGCGCCGTCACGCTGTCCGATCTTCGCTCCAAATGCCAGCAGCTCGTATTGGTCGCTGATCAGCGCGGCCCCGTCGACCGCAGTCAGGCCGGCAATCGCGTCCACTGCATCAATGAATGCTTCCTGCCAAACGGATTCGCTTTTTTCCGCGGGCGATCGTCGCATGAGTTCGGCCAATTCGGAATAGGGCGGTGAAACCGAATAGGGGACATGCTGGAGGATAGATTCCCGCCACGCGTTGGACTGTTGCGGCACAACCAGGAGCGATCCGCCGCGCCCATGCGCGCGCATCGAAGCAGACAGTTGCACAAGCACATTTACTGAGTCAGACGTGAATCCGGGTGCGCCAAACCCCAGCAATGCCGTAACCAGCGCCGGACAATCAGGCAGGCTGGTGCCGTGCTCGTCCACCACCTTGATCTGGTCGCCCTTGAGTACGACGACATTGACGTACTTGCCGGCTTCGCGGCCGCGGCGATACTTGACCACCAGCAACCCGGGTTCAATCACCTCCAGCACGAAACAAAACTTCGGAATGATACGGGTGGTTCCCCAAACGGATAGCTCGTTGTCTTTTCTCCAAATACCCAGGTGGATTCCCGGGCGCTCAACTGCGGGAGCAAGGCGAGACAATACGTGCGGCGTCAGCGGCAACACCCGCTCGAAGGTCAACGCCTGCTGGACGTGATCAGGCGGAAGGAAGGCGAGGGAAATTTTCGGTGAATAACCTTCCTCGCGTC
>JALZOO010000165.1 GCA_030913905.1 Acidobacteriota bacterium | reverse complement strand
ATGACCGGCTCACCGGGTGACAAAAGCACGGGGGCCGGATATTCAACAATCTGCCTTATTGCCATAAATATCCGATCAAGAGATCGACTGTTTGAAATGTCACGGCCGGCGCCTGACGATGGGAAGTACCTTGCTGGTGTTCTATAATCGCAAATCTATGGAATACAAAGATCCGCTGGCCACTACCGCGCTTCCAGCCATTGAAAAGGAAAATAAAGCGGCAGGAAGCGGAGAGGTCAACCTGAATACTGATAACGACTCTGCAAAGAAGGCGTTGATTCTGGTGGTTGACGACTCTGCTGACAACGTGGCGATGCTTAGTTTGGATCTTCAGCAACAGGGTTACAGGGTTGTGACTGCTACGGACGGCGACGATGCAATTAGCGTCGCCTTCTATACGATGCCTAACCTGATCCTGATGGACATAAGTATGCCGAGGTTGGATGGACTGGGGGCCACGCGCAAGATCCGCGAAAAGGAAACTCTGCGAGATGTACCGGTGATCGCGGTTACCGCTTTCGGCACCGAGGGCTTCCAGCGTGCAGCTTACGACGCAGGCGTGTCGGGTTATTTGACGAAACCCATCGATTTTGGACGTATGCACCAGCTGGTCGCGCGACTCCTAGATCATAAGGGCTCGGGGAACCTAACTGGTTCCTAAGTGCCGGACAGGTTTTAGAGAACCGCGACAACTACACACCAACCAATTCTTCATCCGGTTTTTTCAGAAACTCAAAAGGCTCAACGATCTTGCCGGCGATCGCGGAAGCGGCGACCACGTAAGGTGAGGCGAGATAGAGCTTGCCGGGACCGCTGCGGCCGGGGAAGTTGCGATTCTGCGCACTGACGGTGACTGTTTCTGCGTTAGGTGATGCACCGGGTCCTGCATTGATGCAGGCGCCACAAGAAGGATCGATCAACTCCGCACCCGCCTTTTCAAAGATTTCAAGGTAACCACGCTCACGTGCGTACTGCTTGATCTTCTGCGAACCGAATTGAAGATACAGATGGACGCCCGGCGCCACTCGCCTTCCCTGGTCCAAAGCGTTTTGCAAAACCTCTGCGTACATATCCATGTCCGCCATTTTGCCACCGGTGCAGCTGCCACCGTATGCCGCATCAATTCTTACTTCTGACGGCAGCTCATCAATAGGAATGCCGTTGCGCGGATCGCCCGGCAGTGCAACCATCGGCCGAATCTCGTCGAGATCAATCTCAAACACGGCTGCGTATTCAGCGTCAGGATCGCTCCGGGTGAATCCCTTGCGAACTTCATCCGCGTCCAGTCCCCGCATCCTCACGATGTACTCGAGCGTCTGTTCGTCAGGTTCGATAATTCCGGTAGTTCCGCCTGCTTCGACTGACATGTTGGTCAGTGTGGCTCTTTCGTCCATCGGCCAATTCTTCAAGTCGTCGCCGGCAAACTCCAACACTTTGCCGATGCCCTTACTGGTTTTCATGTATTCGCTGGCGAGGATGTAAAGCATCACGTCCTTCGCCGCCACGTCCGGCCGCTTTCGTCCCTTCAAAACGTACCGGACAGTTTCAGGCACGCGAATGCGAATGTCTTTCGTGTACCAGGCGTTTGCCATGTCGGTCGAGCCGACGCCAAACGCGAAACATCCCAGCACGCCGGCCATGCAAGTGTGCGAGTCGGTGCCGATTACGATTTGGCCCGGCAGCGCGAGGTCTTCTACCACAGCGTTGTGACAGATAGCTTCAGAGCCACCCTCGGGATTCTCGCCGTAAAGTTTTATTCCCTGCTTCGCGGCAAAATCTTCCTGCGTGGTCGCCAGGCCTTCCGCCTTTTCGAGCAGTCCCATCTCCCGATGTTTCGGCGACATCACCTTGCTCAGAAACGTCAGGTGATCGCGAAACGCAAACACTGACTCAGCTTCCGTTACCCGAGCGTCCGCTCCCAATGCGTGCTTCAACAGCGACTCGGCCATCGGCGTTACATACTCATGCGAGAAGCGCACGTCTGCGACTGCAAACAACGCATCGCCGGGTTTGACCGCTTCGACTCCAACCTGGCCCGCCTTCACAAAAGCATGACTGGCAATAATCTTTTCCACGATCGTCATGGGCCGCTTCTGCGTTTCGACCGGAGGCGGAATAACTTTCCCCGCAACGCGCGCTTTGTTGTAGTTGAAGAGACCGCCATGTTCAACGATATTTTTTGAGATTGGATCGAGTCCTTTGGTGAACTCGGCTAGAGCAATCTCTTCGCCACGACGAATTCTTTCCACCAGGCCCAGGTCGTTAGAGGTTAGCAGCCCGATGTTTTGCGAATTTTGGCCGTAGATTTTTTCAATGCTCCTGGCAATGACGAGTTGGATGCCCGCTGCTTTTTCCGAGTAAGGCGCCGTTTCGCGCGACGAGCCACAACCTTTCGATAAGCCGGATACGACGACGGCGAATCCGCCGTTTTTAACCTCGTCTTTCTTAACCGCGCCCTCGCGCATGCCGACATAGACGTATTGCCCGAGAGTCTCGTCGTAATAAAAACAAACCCACCCAGGTGTGATCTCGTCAGTAGAGATGTTGCTCATCAGCGGCAAATCGTCGTTGATCAAGCGCTGGGCCAGTTCAGCTTCGATTCGCTCGCGCTCGTCACCCTCGGCTTCAAGTTGTTGCCGGATCAGGGCCGTGTCATCGGTGAGAAACAGAATTCGGCCGTTGAATGTAAGGTGATCAGGTAGTTTGGTAGATCCTGTGTTAAGGGAACCCGTAGTCATCAGTTATTCCTGTCGAGGTTGAAAATGCGAGTGAAATTATAACCTCTGGACAGGAAAAAACTTAATGAGGCTACGAACGCCGTGGCAGCGAATTGCCAACCCTCTGCGCGATCTCTGCGCCCTCGGCGGTTTATGGTGGTTGCCGATTAACCGCAGAGTCGCAGAGACGCGGAGCTTGCGCAGAGCATCGGTCGGTATGCCCTGATTACGGCGTGGAGTAAATCAGTTCACGCTTGCGGCGGCTGGCTCCGAAGATTGCACCGACTCCGGCCCCGATGCCAGCTCCCAATACAGTACTGAGTGGAATGAAGATCTCACCATCGTCCAGGTAATTACTGGCTACGCCCGCCCCGATGGCGGCTCCTCCTCCTGCGCCAATCCCGGCCCCGATTGCTGCCCACTTTCCTTTCTTGGCTTTTCCAATCGAGTGTTCAATCTGCGCGATGTTGTCGCGGGAAATGTTGACCACCTTATTGTCGCGAGACAGCGTCAGGTTCGTTTCCGATGCTTCGATCATCTTTCCTTCGATTGTCTTGCCGTCTTTTTGTTTCACTATAAGGCGATCGTCGGCCGGCACGGCCTGAACCGCAGACCATCCACGACCTTGCGCCAATGCGACCCCGGACTGCGCGACCAATATAGCCGCAGCTATTAAGAGACTCGAGATTCTAGTTTTCATTGCTCGCTCCTGAACCGAAGATTCTGGTTTCAACTCAGTGGGGTAACGGAGCAAGCAGTGTTCCCACAGTTGGAGCATGAAAACAGCGGTTCAAGCTGAGCGATGAGTTCAAAGACCTGGGTACACTGCCGGAATTTGCTGACAGATGGCGAAGAGTCGTCAGTCTCCAGTCTACAGTCGCCAGTCAAGTACGAAGCCTGGACTTTGGACTGAAGACTGGAGACTGGAGACTGATTAGGCTGTGTCGTACTGCATCGCGCCGACGATGTTCCCTTCGGTGTCTTCGAAGAAGATCAACGTGCCGACCGTGGGAATCTGAAACTTCGGCATCACTACCTTGCCGCCATTCGCTTCTACAGCTTTGATGGTGTCATCGATTGACTCGACGCCGAGTGTGCACTCAAACCCGTGCATGGGTTTGCCGGCGACTATCTCCCGACGCCCCTGAAGCGCTCCCTGCACGCCCGGATCTTCATCGGTTCCCGTGCGGATAAGAAAGAAACCGGGTGGCCCCCACGCTGTGAATTGCCAGCCGAAAGCTTGCTCATAAAACTTGCGAGCGCGGTCAACGTCGTCAGCATGTACAGCAAAGTGTTTGAGATTATTCGCCATGATTTCGTCCTTTCGGGAAAGTTCCTTGCGGAACCGCGAGCGGGCCGACCTCCCTGGCGCGGCAGCCGCGCTAGAGTGGTGTTAGCGAGCGGATATTGCCACTCCATAGTGTTGCAAGCAATGGAGGCTAGCAGCCTGGCTCTTGACGCGTAAATCAATTTTCAGCAGACTGGCATTCCCTAATCACCGTCATGGATAGCATAAAGACGCAAAAGCGCGATTTGAAAGTGCCTGACGTTTATGAGCGTCTCTGTCGCGCGCGCGACTTCATCGACGTTTGTTACGATCTGCCTTTGAATCTCGACCAGATTTCCAGCCAGGCCTGTTTCTCTCGTTATCATTTCCTGCGTCTCTTCCGTGAAGCGTTTGATCAGACACCCCATCAGTATCTGGTCGCGCGGCGGATCGAGAAAGCGAAGGAGTTGTTAAGTTCGGCCGACCTGCGCGTCACCGACATCTGTTTTGAAGTAGGATTCCAAAGTCTCGGCTCGTTTAGCAGTCTCTTCCACAAGACAGTCGGTCATCCGCCGGTCACCTATCGCGAAAAGATGCGCGAGTCGGAATCGGCGCGCCGAAAAGTGCCCGGCTGCTTTCTGTTCATGCACAAGCTGGACAAAGGAAGCAAACTCCTTGGAGTGCGCCGGCCTGACGGCGCTTTGGTCGGACTGACGATGGGTTCCTAATGGAATGTGCGGATCGTGCTCTGAAGTGCCCTGGGCCAAAGCGGCGTCAGGCCGCCGCACTCCAAAGAGTTGAAACTCACCCCTTCCCAACCTTAGCAATTTTCGAGAAGCACTCCTCAACAGCATCGCTTACTCTCGTCGGAATACTTCGAGGAGAACCCCGCTCATGATCCGCAGAATGTCGCACGCCACAATCTTCGTCAACAACCAGGAAGAAGCACTTAGCTTTTACCGGGACAAGTTGGGTTTCGAGGTCCACACGGACGCGATGGTCGGTCCCGACTTTCGCTGGTTGACGATGAACGCAAAGGACCAGCCGGATTTTGAGATCGTTCTGATGGAACCCAAACCTGGGATGTTGATGGACGAGGCAACATCGACTCAACTGCGGGCGATAATGGCCAAAGGCGTATTGGGCGCAGGCGTCTTCAACACGGACGACTGCCGAGGCACCTACGAAGAGTTGAAGAGCAAGGGAGTTGAGTTTGCGCAGGAGCCCACCGAACGACCCTACGGAATCGAAGCGGTTTTCAAAGACAATTCCGGAAACTGGTTTAGCCTCACTCAGCCAAACGAAGGACATCAGTAGTAGTCAACCAAAGCAACCCGGTTTACTTTTCGGAGACAGCCTTCTATTCAGACAGGCTGTCTCTTATACTTTAGGCTTCGTCCGGCAAAACACTTCGATGTCTGAAAAACTAAAATGGGGTGAACGCACTTTTCCTTTTACGTTCCCGGTTGAAGTGTATCCGGAAATGATCGAGCGTTTGCGTGGCACGCCTGCCCGTTTGGAAGATCGGGTGCGGTCAATCGCTCCCGAGATATTAACCAGACGCGATGGCGAGCGTTGGTCAATTCAGGAAAATGCAGGTCATCTGCTCGATCTCGAAACGCTGGTCAGTGGCAGGCTGGACGAATACCTGGCGGGCGCGAGGACGCTTCATGCAGCGGACATGTCCAATCGCAAAACTCACGAAGCGGATCACAATCAAGTTTCTATGTCGTCAATACTGACAAGTTTTCGACGGGAGCGTACTGCGCTAGTGGACCGCCTGGATCAACTGGAACCGCAGATGTTTGCTGCGGTAGCTCATCACCCACGATTGAATGTTCCGATGCGATTAGTGGACATGCTCTTTTTCCAGTCCGAGCACGACGACTATCACCTGGCACGCATTAGCGAGATGATCCGATTGTTTGGGGTTTAGGGGGCAGCGGGGGCATGCCCCCTTCCTGACCATGAGCTTTTCGCAGTTGCGTCTTTGATTCCGGATTGAAGGGCTTTCAAAGCGAGGACAACTGAGGCAGCCAATTAGGCTCTCAGGTAGGGAAGGGGGCATGCCCCCGCTGACTCGGTATGATTCAAGTGTCTTGCGGACACCACTGGAGCAACTAATGATAAAGAGAATCTGTTCACTTGTTTTACTTTGCGCGTCGGCCGTGGTTGTTCATGCACAGCAATCCCTCGACGCGATGATCGAGCGCGATCTCCCAACGCTCGTTTCAACTTACAAGACGCTGCATGCAGCACCGGAACTTTCCCATTACGAACAGCAGACGGCTTCTTTGTTTGCAACTCAACTGCGTGCATTGGGATACACTGTCACTGAACGGGTCGGCAAGTACGAGAGCCCTGAATGGACCAGCTACGGCGTGGTAGCCGTAATGAAAAATGGGGCCGGACCAACGGTCCTGTTACGCACCGATCTCGACGGGCTGCCGGTCGAAGAAAAAACGGGCCTGCCTTATGCCAGCAAGGTAAAAACAAAAAACGACGGGGGCCAGGAAGTTGGCGTCATGCACGCATGCGGCCACGACATTCACATCACCAGCATGATGGGGACAGCCAAAATTCTCAGCCAGCTGAAAGATCAGTGGCGCGGCACGCTGGTGATAGTCGGCCAACCAGCCGAAGAAGTGATCCATGGAGCCAGGGCAATGTTGCGTGATGGCATGTACGAGAGGTTTCCCCGGCCTGACTACGCGATCGCTTTGCATGACAACTCTGAGCTTGAAGCCGGCAAAATCGGCGTGACTCCTGGCTACGCGCTGGCTAGTTCCACGTCAGTCGACATTCAGATTCGCGGCGTCGGAGGGCACGGCTCGAGACCCGAAGCGTCGAAGGACCCTATAGTCATTGCCTCCCAGGTGATTCTGGCGTTGCAAACGCTGGTGAGCCGTGAAAACTCACCGCTGGATCCTGTAGTCGTTACCGTGGGATCAATTCATGGCGGGAGCAAGCACAACATCATCCCGGATGAAGTAAACCTGCAGTTGACGGTGCGGACTTACAAAGAGGATGTCCGAAAAAGAATCCTGGCGTCGATTGAGCGCGTTGCGCGGGGCATCGCTATCGCTGCAGGCGTTCCGGAAAACCTGGCGCCGGTGGTGAAGACCAGCGAGTCGCAGGTGACGGCGGCGACTTATAACGACCCCGAATTGACGGAACGACTGGCGACTGTTTTTGCAAAGGCACTTGGCGCGGAAAATGTAGTGAGAGTCGCGCCGGTTATGGGGGCCGAAGATTTCGGTTATTTTAGTTTGGACCAAAAGATTCCGTCGACGATGTTTTGGTTGGGCGCAATCGATCCGGCGAAGGTTAAAGCCAGCAAGGAAACCGGAGTGCAGTTACCCTCTTTGCACTCACCGTTGTTTGCGCCGCTGCCTGAGCCGACGATTCGCACCGGCGTGAAGGCGATGACGTCCGCGGTTCTCGAGTTGATGAAGAAGTAACAAACTGGTGAATAGTAAATCGTAAATAGAAACAGCGCAGCTAGTGTGCGTTTCTTCCGTTAACTCGCCCCTGTCCTCTCTTTTATGTATTTAACGATTCACCATTCACGATTTACGATTTACGGGTCCCATGCTGCACATTCACAACGGAGACGCTTCCGCAAACACAGCAAAACAATCGTCGCTGCCCGGTGAGCATTTCGCCTGGCGCGAAGCCTTGATCGACGGTCCAACTCCAGCGGGTTTGGAAGTAGACGAGTGGAGAACACTGCGCGCGAGTCATTTGTCGGATTCTTATGGCGTAGATCGTGACCAGTGCGAACAAGACTTACGATATCAGGAAGAGAAACTCGCATCGTTTGGAGAACATGATGAAGTGGTGCTCTGGTTTGAGCACGATCTTTTCTGCCAGGTTCACTTGATCTATCTGCTCCAGTATTTCGCGCAGCAGGACTTGGGAAAGACCAGGCTCAGTCTGGTTTGCATAAACGAGTTTCCCGGGAGAGAGAATTTTCGCGGCCTCGGTGAATTGACGGCTGAACAATTGGCTTCTTTGTTTCCAGCTCGGCAGCAGGTGACTCATGAGCAGTTGGATTTAGGAACCGCAGCCTGGAAAGCGTATTCCTCATCCGACCCTGGCGAGATTCAAACACTTCTCGACTTGGACACAGCCGCGCTGCCGTTTCTGAACGCCACGCTGAAAGCGCATCTCCGGCGGTTTCCTTCTACGAAGAACGGACTTGGCGCAATCGAAAACCGCGGTTTGCAACTTGTTCGTTCGGGACTGAACCGCTTTGAAGATTTGTTTCGGGGATTCGGCGAGGCTGAACCGATTTACGGTCTGGGCGACTGCCAGTTTTGGCAGGCCCTGCGGCGGATGAGAGAGGCAAGACAACCGTTGCTCTCAACTAGCAATGGGCATCGCAACGAACTTGAATCCGGCGTGGTGACGACTACGGAGTTTGAGAGTACGGATCTCGGCGAAGCTGTGTTGCGCGGCGATGCCGATTTCGTCGCGCTAAATGGTATCGACCTTTGGCTCGGTGGTGTTCATCTCAACGACGAACGAAATCTTTGGCGTTGGGATGAGGGACAGCAAAAACTCGTGTTCACGTAAGCTTTTGGAGTGCGGCGGCTTGACGCCGCTTTGTTAGGCCGAAGGCTTGCAGCTTTCCGACGACGGAACACCGGAAAGCGGCGTCAAGCCGCCGCACTCCAAATTTCGTTACCGCTCGCGGTTCCGCATTCCAGTTCCACGAATAGCTATTCGGCCAAGCGGGCTTTCACGATTCACGATTCACCATTTACTATTTACCCGCCATGGACATCGAATCTATTCGCAGCTTCTGCCTGTCGCTTCCCAGCGCTGACGAGAAGGTTCAGTGGGAAAATGATCTGCTGTTTCGAATCGGCGGCAAGATGTTTGCCGTCGTCGCACTGGAACCAAGTCATGGAGTCTTGATGTCGTTCAAGTGCACTCCGGAGAAATTTGCGGAACTGGTCGAACAGGATGGAATCATTCCGGCTCCCTACGTGGCCCGCTATCACTGGGTGGGATTTGAGCGCCTGGATGTCTTGCCTGATCGAGAGCTGAAGGAGCTTCTGACTAACGCGTATCAGCTCGTGCGGGAGAAGCTGCCAGGGAAAGTTAGGGACGGATTGGATTCCAAACCAGCTGCGTCGAAGGGTCGCAGTAAAGGCAAAAGCGGCGATAAACGTTCCAAGTCTCGGAAAAGCTAAATAGGATTCGCGCTCGCTGCAGTAGGCCTGAAGTTCCTCTAGTAGATAGCCACGCCCGTCGACTTTCTCTGTGCGTCCTTTGTGAGCTATGTGTCTCCGTGGTGAATCAGTTCCCCAACCACCTCACCACAGAGGCACAGAGATAGTTGACGGGCGTGGCTATTCACTAACGGCCCTTCGGGCCTTCGCAAAATCCCACGACGAGAAACTTCAAACCATCATGTACGTATTACAGTTCATGCAATGGTGATTTTTCCTGGTCATCGCGTGTTGTATGCCGTTCCTGGAAGCTCTCAAACTCGCTCTCTCAGCAATACTCGGCCATAAGCTGAGATCTTTTCTGACGCTGCTCGGTGTGATCTTTGGAGTCGCGACAGTAATCGTCGTAGTGTCGCTAATTGAAGGATTTAATTCTTACGTTGACGAGAAGATTGCCAACATCGGGACCAACGCTTTTTCGGTTAGCAAGTTTTCGATTGAGGACTTCTCCAGTGTCGAAGCGCTTAACGCCGCGCGGCGACGGAACAAGGACATAACTCTCGACGATGCCGCGGCGCTCGCGGGGCGAGGCGGCGCAATTCAGGATGTGGGCGCCAAAGAGGACATTGTTGGAGACGTAAAGCTTGGCTCGGTGAATCTGTTTCGCGTACATATCAGCGCGACTACACCGAACATTGCTGAAATCGAACGCATCGAGGTTGGCGAAGGCCGTTACTTCAATAAGTCGGAAGAAGACAGCCGTCGCAATGCCACCTTCATCGGCGCCGACGTGGCCGACAAATTGTTTCCCACAGCGAACCCGCTGGGCCAAACAATTCGCATCGATGGCCGGCCGTTCACGGTGATAGGCGTAGGCAAGGCTAAAGGATCTGTCTTTGGACAACCTCAGGACATGTACGTTTCCATGCCGCTGTCGACGTTTCTCGCAATCTACGGTTCGCGTCGTTCGATTAACCTCAGCGTAACTTCGACAAGTCCGGAAACTTATCAGGACGCGGTTGACGAAGCGCGAGTCGTGATGCGCACACGCCGCAAACTTGCGCCGAACGATAAGGACAACTTTGGCATTATCACACCCAGCGCCATCAATGAACTGCGTGACAAGATATTCGGTACCATTCAAGTCGCCGCGATTGGCATAACGTCGATATCGCTGGTGGTAGGTGGCATTGTGATAATGAACATCATGCTCGTTTCGGTCACGGAGCGGACCAAGGAGATTGGCATTCGCAAGAGCATTGGCGCGCGACGAAGTGACATCCTCAAACAGTTTCTGGCCGAATCGACGATGCTGTCTCTGTTTGGTGGGGCGATCGGCATTTCCATCGCCTATGCCCTGGCGAAGTTGGTGGCTACGCTAACGCCCGTGCCGACTGTCTTGCCCTTGTTTGCAGTTACAGTCGCATTAGTTGTTTCGGCGAGCGTGGGGTTGATCTCGGGAGTTTATCCAGCATGGAGAGCCGCGCGTTTGGATCCAATTGAAGCTTTGCGCGCGGAGTAGTGAGGAATCAACTTTGAATGTCTCACGGTTAGGAAGGGTGGTTTACCCCCGCTCGTTGAGCGCCATTCAATCCCCGGCGGGGGCAAGCCCCTCTTCCTGACCTTGAGACTGCCAAAATAAATGAGATTCTTTCGTAGTCACTTTTTCGAGAACCTGCGCATGGGGCTGGATACGCTCTGGCAGCACAAGCTCCGTTCGCTGCTGACAATTCTCGGTGTAGTGATCGGCACAATGACCGTGATTGTCATCGCTGCCTTTGTTTCCGGAATCGATGCACGCGTTCAAAAGGAGATTGAATCATTCGGCACAAACTCAATCTACGTCTACCGCTTCGACCCGGGCTTCAACTTCAACCCGACCCAGGAAGAGCGCATGCGAAAGCCGATCAGCTATGAAGATACTTTGGCGATCGAGGCCGAGTGCCCCTCAATAACTTACGCGGCGGCGTTTATGTCGCCGGTAGATTTCTTCGGCGGTCCGTTCACCCAGCGTGTCAACGTGCGTTATCGCGACATCGAGATGACTAACTCCGCGGTGCAGGGAGCCTCACCGTCATATTTCAAAATGGGCGTGACCAATATCGCCGAAGGTCGCTACTTCACGGACGAAGAAAATGCGCGCCACTCGAGTGTTCTAGTGATCGGGCGCGATGTGGCCAACACTCTGTTTCCTTTCACGAATGCGCTCGACAAGGAAGTGAGCATCAACGGACGGAGCTACCGCGTGGTTGGCGTCCTGGCTGAACGCGATGTTTTCCTCGTGGGCGCTGAGGATCCAAACAACGAAAACAAGGCTGTGTACATGCCTTACCTGACACTTCGAAAGCTGTATCCTGATGTTAACGACAACTTCGTGATGGCCCAGGCTCGGCCGGGTCAAATGAAGCAGGCAGTCGAGGAGGTTCGCGAACTTTTGCGGCGACGACGGAAGGTGGCCTTTGGAGCACCTGATAATTTTGGTGTGTCTACCTCAGAACAGATCCTAACGCAGTTTGCCGCGATTACGGGTGGGGTGTTCGCCTTAATGGTCGCCATCTCCAGTGTTGGTCTGCTCATCGGCGGCATTGGGGTGATGAACATCATGCTGGTTTCGGTGACGGAACGCACGCGAGAGATCGGAGTGCGTAAAGCGATTGGAGCACGGCGACGCGATATCGTGATTCAGTTTCTAATTGAGGCTGCCACGCTAACCGGTCTGGGTGGACTACTGGGAATCTTGTTCGGGATCGTCATCGCCCTGCTCATCCAAATGATCATGCCCACCTACATCCCGCTTTGGGCGCCGGTGGTTGGGTTTGCGGTCTCTGTTGGCTTGGGACTTAGTTTCGGACTGTGGCCGGCCTGGAAAGCAGCTCGACTAAATCCTATCGAAGCTCTGCGTTATGAATAGGTACATTGCCAAATGCCAATTGCCGATTTCCGATTGGCGTGATTGGTGGATGAGTCCCGTTGGTGTCGAGCTCCAATCGGCAATCGGCAATTGGCACTCGGCAATGTTACTCGTGCCTCAATGCGTCGATGGGATCCAGGGCCGCGGCTTTGCGCGCCGGATAGTATCCAAAGAAGATTCCTACCGCTCGCGGTTCTGCATTGGGTAGTCCCATGAATAGCTACTCGACCCGGTCGCTACCGCTCCCGGTTCCGTATTCGTCGACCCACAATGCAGGATGTCTGCCCAGTGAAGCTCGTACCTACTCGTGCCTTAGCGCGTCGATGGGATCCAGGGCCGCGGCTTTGCGCGCCGGGTAATAGCCAAAGAAGATTCCTACCGCCGCTGAGAAAATTACAGAACCTGCCACGGCAGCCGTTGAAACCGTAGTAGGCCAGCCGAGCATCTGCGGGATCAGGAACGAAACCAACAGTCCCAACAGAATGCCCACCAAGCCTCCAGACAGGCTAAGCACGACCGACTCAATTAGAAACTGAGTTCTCACGGCCGACGAACGTGCCCCGATCGCCATCCGAATCCCAATCTCCCGTGTCCGTTCGGTGACTGATACAAGCATGATGTTCATGATCCCGATACCGCCCACCAACAGGGAAACGCTGGCGATGCTGGCGAGCAACATAGTCATGATGCTGTTCGTTTCATTTGCCGCTTCTGCGATGTCGGTCATGTTGCGCACGGTGAAGTCGTTGGGTTCGTTTCGCTCCAGGTTGTGACGCTGGCGCAGAAGTTCCGTGATTTGTTCTTGTGCGGTAAAAGTCGCGTCCTGCGAGATTGCTGACACGTAAGCCATTTGGACACGCTCACTACCCAAAATCTTTTTCTGCACAGCGCTGTATGGCGCGAGCGCCGTGTCGTCCTGGTCGCGGCCTTGAGCGTCCTGACCTTTTCGGACCATTACGCCGACCACTCGAAACGGCAGGTCCCTGACGCGCAACGTCTGGCCGATTGGATTCATTCCGGGAAACAAGTTGTCGGCGATTGTTTGACCGATCACCAGCACACGAGCCGCAGTGCGTACATCTGCGTCGGTAAAAAAGACGCCGTCCTGCACGTTCCACTTTCGAATCTCAGGAAACTGCTCATTCACTCCCTGAATCTGGGTGTTCCAATTCTGATTGCCGAAGATCAACTGCGTGCGTGTGTTCACGGCCGGCGTGACCATTGAAACGCTGGGCACTTCGCGACCAATCGCTTCCAGATCTTCAACCGTCAATGTGTTGGTACCGCTATCGCCGGTGCCACTGCGCACGCCGCCCACGTTTTGCGCGCCCGCACTTACAAACAGCAGGTTTGTGCCGATGCTTGAGATTTGCGCCTGCACGGACGCCTGCGCTCCCTGCCCGATGCTGACCATTGCGATCACCGCTGATACTCCAATGATGATGCCCAGCATGGTTAGCGCCGCGCGCATCTTGTTACGCACCAGAGCACGAAAAGCTATGCGAATGATCATTACCAGGTTCATTTACTTTATGATCTCAAAAACAACCGATTGATCTCATCACCGCAGACACTAGAGCGATCGCCGAGTTCACGCGGAGCGGGTATGAGCAATGAAATGCCCCACATGGCTCTGCGATCCCTCTGATCTCTGCGGTGAGTTTTCATAATCAAGAAGACAAACTAAACTTTGAACCCTGAACAGCTAGAGCGTTCCGCAACTGTTTTAGTTTTCCTCATCTTCGTCGACGTCGACGTCGGGCATTTGTCGTAATTCCTCCGCGGCGTTCCGCGGTTCTTCAATGGCGTAGTCCTTCTGGATCTTTCCGTCCTTGAACACAATGACCCGGTCAGCGTATTGCGCAATGTCAGGCTCGTGAGTCACCAGAATCAAGGTGATGCTGCGCTCGCGATTCAATCTCTGAAAGATCTCCATCACTTCGACCGAAGTGCGCGAGTCGAGATTGCCGGTCGGCTCATCCGCCAGAATCAGGGCCGGATCGTTAACCAACGCGCGAGCAATCGCTACACGCTGCTGTTGACCACCCGACAGTTGGTTGGGATGGTTACGTTCACGTCCGGCCAGGCCAACTGCAGCCAGCGCTTCCATCGCACGTCGATGGCGTGCATTCGTTTCCACTCCCGCGTAGAGCATCGGCAGTTCGACGTTTTCCAACGCCGAGGTGCGTGACAACAAATTGAATCCCTGGAAAACAAAGCCGACTTTTCGATTCCTGACATCGGCACGTGCATCTTTGGACATTGCCGAAACATCCTGGCCATCCAGAATATAAGAACCTTTCGTGGGACGATCGAGACAGCCGACGATATTCATCGTCGTTGACTTACCTGAACCCGACGTTCCCATGATGGCGATGAACTCGCCTTTGCGAATGGTCAACGAGATGCCCCGCAGAGCGTGAACCTGAACGTCGCCCATCGTGTAAGTCTTGTGAATATGGTCCAGCTCAATAATCGCCGGTGGAGCCGGTCCCTGCGCGTAGCGCGCCGCGATCTCAATGTCTCGAAATGGAATGTCTAAAATTGATTGCATCTTCTTTTCTTAACCTTCCAGGAACTACAAGGACCCGGTCGCTACCGCTCCCGGTTCTGTATTTGTCCGGCGAACGTGACTAGTTACGTCTACCCCCTCCGCCACCGCCCACTTGCGGCTGGGCGCCGAAGCCCGGCGCAGCCTGCGTGCTTTGAGTGCGATTTGCACTCGAGACATTCTGGCCGGTAATTACCATCTCGCCTTCCTGCAAGTTGCCGTCAACTACTTCGGTTGCCACGCCATCGCTGAGACCGACTGTGATCCGGCGACGCTGCGGCGTGCCGTCCTGGCCCATTACCCAAACGATGCGTGTTTGACCCTGCAGAACGGGCGCACTCGGCGGTGCGAAGTTGCTGGCGCGTTCTCCGCTCCCTGAACCTCGTTGCGCCCTGTTCTGCTCGGCAGCATTGCCCCCCGCATCTGCTGCCTGGCCCTGGGAAGATCTGTTACCACGTTGGCCGCCGCTGCGGCCCTGGCCCGCGCCTGTACTTTGCCCGCTGGCATCCGTCGGCGTGAATCGCAATGCCGAGTTGGGCACCTTAAGCACGTTGTTCCGTTCATCGATCGTAAACGTCAGGTTCGTGGTCATGCCCGGTTTCAGTTTTTCCTCCGGATTGCTGACCTCGATGGCGACGTTATAGGTGACGACGTTTTGCGTGTTTACTGGATTGAGTCTGATCTGCTGAATCTTGCCGGTGAAGCTGTCGCTGGGAAACGCATCCACAGCAAACTGAACACTCTTGGCCTGCTCAACCAGACCAATATCCGCCTGGTCTATATTTGCGATGACCTGCATCTGCTTTAGATCGTTGGCGATCGTAAAAAGTGTTGGAGCCGACAGGCTGGCCGCGACCGTCTGGCCCACATCAACATCGCGCGAAACGACTACGCCGTCGATTGGCGACTGAATTGTTGTGTGCGTTAGGTTGATCTCCGCGAGTTGAAGCGAGGCCTGCGCTTGCTGTACCTGTGCCTCAGCCTGCTGAACTTGCGCCTGTGATTGCTGAACCTGCGCCTGCGACTGTTGCATCTGTGACTGTGATTGCGCGATGCCGGCCTCCGAGGCGGACTGTTCGCTCAGTATTGCCTGGTTCAGTTGAGCGGATGCTTGATCGTAACGAGCCAACGCGGACTTGTATGCCGTGTTTGCTATGTCGTACTCGCGCTGAGCAATCACGCCGGCTTTGAGCAAGGATTCCTGCTGCCGCAGAAAACTTAAAGCATCGTCGCTCTGTGCTTTCATGACGGCGAGATTGGCTCGCGCACTTGAAACACCTGCTTGCTGATTCTGGACTGTTGATTTTGCAGCGACCGTCTGCGCCTGTGCATTGCCGACGCCGGCGCGTGATTGCGCTACTGCGGCCCGGGCCTGTGCGAGACTCGCCCGCGCCTGTTCAAGGTTTGCGCGTGACTGTTGCACCTGGGCCTGAGTCGTGGACGGATCGAGTTGGGCAATGACCTGCCCTTTTTTAACTTTGGAATTGAAGTCGACCATCAGCGCGGAAATCGTTCCGGAGGCCTGACTGCCAACCTGCACTGTTGTCACCGCCTGCAGTGTTCCGGTGGCAGTGACGGTGTTGCGAAGATTCCCGCGTTCAACCTTGGCGGTCATGTATTGAGCCGAGTTCGATTCGGCGCCGCGGAAGAAGAAGCCGGCAGCCACAACGATTGCCATCGCCAAAGGCGCCACGACATAACGGCTACGGCCCGCGAAACCCAGTTTCAACCAGCCCTTTGCTTTTTCAATAATTGCCGTCGCAGTCGGTAGTTGGGCGGTGTTAATGATTTCAGTGCTCATACTCTTGCTAGACACATGATTCAGGGGTTTGGTTACAGGCAGATGGAAACGGGTAAAGGGGAAGGGGAAAAGGGGAAGATGTTCGGGGTTTTCCTTTACCCTTTGCCCTTTCCTCCCATCTAGCCTAATCGACTGGATGGATACCCGATATGAATGTGGGGGCCGGTGGAGACTCCCGGAACGGCACCTCGAAAAGCGAGGAAAGGGATTCCCTTGCTCTGAAGATACGCGACTAGCGCTCGGCCTTCGGCGCTGTCCGGATGAAGTCCAACATCGACGGCGTTTCTGTGGTCCCAGCGCATGGCATTGTGAGTTGCACTTTGTCCGAAGGTGCTAATAGGCAGCACCCTTCCGAAGGTAGCCGTGAAAAACGACTGAACAGAACTTATGTTCGCCAGGGCCCAAGCGGCCATGCCGTTGTAGCGCAGGGACACTGGTCGCACGAGCTTGCGAGCTGTGGCCGCTTGTGCTGCCTGCGTTTTGGCGAATTCCTTTTCGTTTTGTTCGGCCTCTTTGATTTGCGCAATCAGATTTTCCGAGTCGGCGATCTGCTTCCTGGTCCCTTCCAGCTTGGCTTTTGCTGAAGCAACTTCCTGTTCACCAGCGGTGAGCTCGTTACGAGCAACTAAGCCATCAGCAACCAACTGGCGGAGATCCTCAAGTCGTTTGGTCGCGGCTGTTAATTCCTCTTCCTGGAATCGCACCACTTCCTGCGCGCTCGCCTTGTACGTCTCAGTCGCTGCGATCAGCTCCGAACGTGTTTCGGCGAGTTGATTTCTCGGGGGCGTTTTAGTCGCAGTGGACTTTTGTGCCAGCGCCGCACCCGGCGCGATGGCTAGTAGAAACAAGGCGATCAGAAGTAGGCGAAAAGTCTTGGCAGTCATTGGTCTAAAATTCGTGAAAAACGCTCGTCGATACGTAAGACACCGGCCACGAACCAAAAGTTACGCTGAGATTTTGGAAAAGTTTGGCTTGCTCAGAAGGCATTAGCTACTGAGGACGGGCTTTGCCCTCGGATGTGGGGCGGTGGCTTTGCCACGCTCACTGCGGGCCCGACGATTTTGGGCCCGCCCCTCGTGTGGGCCTGCCCTGAATTCACAGCCCAAGGCTGGACCAAGGGCATAGCCCAATGCGTAACAGCCTCGGCTACGGCGGGGCAAAGCCACCGCCTCACATCAGTCGGCGAAGCCGAACTCAGCAGCCGATAACTTTTGAGGCAAAGACGAAAAGCATAACCGAGATAAGCGGAAAGCGTCGTTTTCGTTCGAAATTTCGCCTATTTCTGCTCTCCTTGTAACTTTTCCGCCAGATCGCGTGTCTAGCTAGTCGGGAGGCTAAGTGAGCCTCTAACTAAAAACAGTAAAAGTAGGAGTAACAGAAGAAATGAAAACATTCTCAAGGATTAAGATGCTCGCACTAGTCTCCCTATCGAGCATTGCCCTGATTGCCTCGGTGGCGCTTGCGCAAACAACCAGTGTCAATCAGGACAACAAAGAAAAGACTCGCGGCGAATGGCGCGGGCACGGACAACGCGGAGGACATCGAGGCTTCGGTGCCAGGGGCGGCTTTGGACGCGGCGCGATGTTTCACAACCTAAACCTGACTGAGGATCAGAAAGCGCGGATGAAACAGATCAGGGAAACATTCGGCGAGCGCACCAAGTCGTTGCGTGAACAGCTTCGGGCCAAGCGCCAGGAGTTGCGTCAGGCGAACCAGAGCGGTACGTTCAATGAAGCACTAGCCACGCAAGTACTTACTCAGGAAGCTGGTCTGAAGGTGAAACTAATGGGCGAGCAGTTTAGACTGCATCAGGAAATGCTCACGGTTTTGACTCCGGAACAGCGTACCCAGATGGAGCAGTTGCGTGAACAGAGGAAAGCCAAACGGGCCGAATTCAAGGCGGGACACGGCGAACGGCGCCCTCGTCAGAATCAGTAACCGGGGCTCAACACCAAGGGTGGCGGATCGGAAAAGCGTTCCCGAATCCGCCTCCCAATCTCAAGGCGGAGCCCAATTGTCTCTGCCACTTGAGGAACGCTTCTGGCTAACGATTACGAACAGTCGGACCTGGAGTTGGCGCAACTTGCAGGCGCCGGCGACGAGGGTGCGTTTGCAGAAATCGTTCGCCGATATAGTCCACGCGTCTTCCGTTTTGCCAGCCGTTTTTTTCGTCAGCGCAGCGTAGTGGAAGAGGTGGCACAGGAAGTTTTCATGAAGGCATTTACACAACTCGGCAGCTACGAAGGCCGTGGGTCAATGGAGGGTTGGTTAACTCGGATTACTACCAACACGTGCCTGAACATGTTGCGCAGCGCCAAGCGGCGGCCGGAGTTGACAGTTTCTAATTTGACGGACGATGAGAGCAACTGGTTGGAAAGTAAGATGTCGGTTGCAGCTCAGGAAGGTTTTAGATCCAGCGAACGAAGTTTTGTAGCGGCTGACCTGGCCGACCGTGTTCTGGAAACAATGTCGCCGGACGATCGTCTGGTATTGACACTGGTGGATGGTGAAGATGTTTCCATCAAAGAGGTGGCAGCAATGACGGGTTGGTCGGAGTCGAAGGTTAAAGTGCAGGCATTTCGAGCGCGCCGGCGGATGCGCCAGGCGGTAGAGAAGTTACTTGGTTGACCACTGACGGATTGAGGCAACGATGAAAGACAATCACATCATTGAGATGCTCGAAAATAATTCGTTCGCGGGTTTGAGCGAGAGCGAGCATTCGACCATTAAGGTCCACACGGCAAGTTGCGCCGACTGCGCGCACGCCTACCGGGCAGCAATGGTTTCCACATCGTTATTGAAAGAACGCGCCGGCGAAACCCACGAGCCATCGCCGTTTTTTTCCACGAGAGTAATGGCCGCCATACACGAACGGCAAAATGAGACACCGGCATTCGCACGCATGTGGCGAGCGGCTGGAGCGCTGGTTTCGTCCATGGCTGCCACCGTGGCGTTGTTTGCCGTTTTGAGTTTTGTGGTTCCAGGAGAACCGCTGGCCGGCACGGCCTCAGCGTTTAATAGTTATTCTGCGGAAGAAGTAATTCTCGACCAAACTGAAGAAGCGCAGGAGCAGATCTCGGACGCGCAGATATTGAGCACTCTTTACGCAGCAGACGAGAATGCGAGGTGAGCATGGATAAAAACAGCAAAAGTAAATGGCAGGTCCGACTCGCGGCGCTGTTAATATTTGTACTCGGTTTTGCCGCGGGCGCGCTGGGTCTTAACGCTTACCAGAAGTGGTCGCGAACCAGGGCCCAGGAGACTCGTCATCAACGATTCGAACAGATGCTCAATCGCCTCGAACTTTCAAACGAACAAAAAACTCAAGTCCATCAAATACTCACCGAATCTCGCGAACAATTACAGACCCTGCGGAAGGAATCAGAACCACGCTTCGCTGCCATCCGCCAGCAGGCAGATGAACGTCTGCAAAAAGTTTTTACCCCCGAGCAGTGGACGCAGTTTCAGCAGGAAAGAGATTCAATGCGCGGCCGTGGACGGCGCGGACGACCTGATAATCGCTAGGCGTGATGAGCTCAGTCCGCGCAGGCGGACGAATGAGAATAGCCCACCGATTTATCGGTGGGGCGTGCGCAGTAATTACACGTTAAGTCCGTGAAACGAACGACTGATTGCCGCCCTTAATTTTCAGCCGTCCGCTGTGCGGACTAGATCCCTTCTCCAGCACTCCTCACCCAGCAGTAAACTGCTGGGCTATTATCATTCGTCCGCTTCGCGGACTGAACTGCCTTCAACTTTTTTGCAAAGTAATCCGGCTAATCCGTTCTGTGGCTGATTACGCTTGGAAGTGACGACGACTAAAACACAAATGACCACAAACTGGTGGGAAGACTTCTTTCACGGCGTGTCCCTTGATTTCTGGAGGGCTGTTATCAGCGACGAGCTGACCGGAGCCGAAGCCCGCTTTATCCATAATCAACTTCAGCTGCCCATCGGCTCCAGGATTCTCGACGTTCCGTGCGGGAATGGACGACTTTCTTTGGCATTCGCCAAACAGGGATTTCAGATGACGAGCGTCGACTTCGCTGCCGAGTTTATCGAAGAAGGACAGGCGAAGTCGGCCGAGCAAGGCCTCGAGATTGATTGGCAGCAACGCGATATGCGCGACCTTCCCTGGTCGAATGAATTCGATGGCGCGTTCTGCTTCGGAAACAGCTTTGGATACCTGGACGAGCAGGGAAACATCGATACACTAGAAGCCTTTTCGAAAGCACTCAAACCGGGCGCTCGTTTCATCCTCGATGCGCCGGCGATTGCTGAGTGCCTACTGCCACACCTGCAACCGCACCGGTCGATGGAAGTTGCCGATATGAAGGTTGAGGTTAATACTAGCTACGACGCCGAACAGCGCAGAATGTTTAATGAGTTCACGTTCATACGTGACGGCAAAGAGGACAAGCGACCCTCTTCGCAGCGAATTTACGAATATAGCGAACTAAAAGAGCTTCTTGGTACCGTCGGGTTCGAGCCGGTTGCAGACTACGGCTCGCTTGACGCACAGCCCTTTGGATTGGGCTCATCAAGACTTCTGCTGGTGTGCAAGAAGCGGAAGAGAGCGGCAAAGTGATTAAGTCTTATTGCAAACCGCTAATCGTTCTGGTGATGTTTTCGTCTTCGCTTCTGGCACAATCCAACAATACCGCTCCGCTGGTTAATCCCGGCCCGCCGGTAAGCACGTTGATAGCCGTACTAACTGGTTCTTTGGAATCAAGAAGCGCAACTGCCGGCCAGAAGTTTACGTTAAGAGCGATTAGCGATGTGGTAGTTGATGGCCAGTTGGTTCTCCCGAAAGGTTCAAGAGTGTTGGGCCATGTCACAGAGGCAGTGACGAAGGATAAAGATCAGCCACACTCGGAACTATGGGTAGTTATCGAGAAAGCTGTTAGACGAGACGGTTCCGAAGTACCTTTGCAAGCTATCATCGCCGCTTTGCATGCACCACAGAATAATAATTCTCTTTCCGACGATCCCACCTACGGAATGATGCATTCCCAGGAACCGGCACAGGTAGGCGCGACTGCGGCGGCAGCCAGCAAGGCAAGTTCAACCGCGGCGGTGGCGACTGCGGACTTTAAAGGCGGAGTGGATGAGCGTTCGCTTTTTGATGAGAATTCCCGAGGGGCTATTGGCTACAAGGATCTTTCTCTCGCCTGGCATTTAATGGTGCCACCGCCGATCACCGTTATTACCAGCAAGGGGAAAAATGTGAAGCTCCGATCTGGAACGCAAATGCTGCTGCGCATGGCGCCGCCGCGCATTCCGCGTTAGTGGTTACTTCATCTTCGCGATAATCGCATCAGCAAACTCCGTGGTCCTCGCCGTTCCGCCGATGTCGCGCGTGCGCACTTTCCCTTCCTCGAAAACTTCCATCATCGCGTTCTCGAGTCTGTCCGCTGCTTCGCGTTCGCCAAGGTGTCGCAGCATCAGAATCCCCGACTGAAGCAGCGCCGTCGGGTTCGCGATTCCCTGACCGGCGATGTCCGGAGCAGAACCGTGTACAGCTTCGAACACAGCCCCAAGCTCGCCGATGTTTGCGCCGGGAACAAGTCCCAGCCCGCCAATCAATCCCGCACACAAATCCGAAACGATATCGCCGTATAGATTCTCCAGGAGCATCACGTCAAACTGTTCGGGCCGCATCACAAGTTGCATGCAGGCGTTGTCGATGATCTTGTCGTCGGCCTGGATTTCCGGATACTCCGTTGCTACTTTTCGGAAGCAATCCAGAAACAGCCCGTCGGACAATTTCATGATGTTCGCCTTATGTCCGCAGGTGATCTTCTTTCGTCCTTCACGCCGGGAAAACTCAAAAGCGAACCGGGCCACGCGCGTCGAGGCTTTTTCTGTAATGATCTTTAAACTCTCAACCACACCCGGAACTACGACATGTTCCAGACCCGCATACAGGCTCTCGGTATTCTCGCGAACAATGACCAGGTTGAGTTCGGGATAGCGGCAGGGAACGTTGGGCAACGCTCGGATGGGGCGCACGTTTGCAAACAAATCGAGCGCTTTGCGCAGGCCGACGTTTACCGAAGTGAAGCCCTTTCCAACCGGCGTGGTCACAGGGCCCTTGAGCGCTACCTTGTTGCGTCTGATCGATTCGAGGAGATCCTTGGGCAGCGTTTCGCCAAACTTCTCCAGCGCCTGCGCGCCGGCATAATGTGTTTCCCATTCAACATCTGCGCCCGCGGCTTCGATCAAACGCACTACGCTTGCAGCCACTTCAGGGCCGATGCCGTCGCCAGGAATCAGTGTGATACGATGTTTCATAAGCTGGTGTTAGTAGTCAGTAGTCCGTTGTTAGTTGTCAGAACGTTAAGCCGCCGCCGGTCTCCCGCCGATACTCAAGCTCCATTTTAAGGGGTTCATTAGAATAAGAGTACAACTGACCACTGACAACTGACTACTGACCCACGCGACAACTGACAACTGACTACGGACCAAATAGATGAGTGAATTACCGCAAAGAGCTGACGTGGTTATTGTCGGCGGTGGCGTGATCGGGTTGGCGGTAGCGCGTGAGTTGGCCCAGCGCGGGCTTCGCAACCTGCTTTTAATCGAGCGCGGTGGCCTGGGCGCCGAATCCTCTTCGGCAGCCGCCGGGATGCTTGCGCCGCAGGCCGAGGCGGATCGGCCTGACGATCTCTTTTATCTAACTTGCCAGAGCCGGGACATGTATCCGGCGTTTGCTACCGGTCTGCGCGACGAGACAGGTATAGACGTTGAACTCGAAACCACGGGCACACTGTATCTCGCCTTTGATGAACACGACGCCGCGGAACTTGAACGCCGTTACGAGTGGCAGTCGAAAGCCGGACTCCCGATCCGTCTGCTTAGCGCCGAAGAAGCCAGACAGCTTGAGCCATCGATCTCGGATGAGGTTCGACTGGCACTGAAGTTTCCACTGGACAGTCAGGTAGAAAACCGTCGCCTGCTGGCCGCTTTGGCGGCCTCGAACGAGCGGGTTGGTGTAAAACTCGCAACTGAAACAACGGTTACACGTTTGAAGTTCGACCACGAGAAGGTGTGTGGTCTGGAAACGTCACGCGGTTTTGTTGCCACTGAGCAGGTAGTGATTGCCGGCGGCGCCTGGAGTTCCCTGCTGCCGGACAAAGCGCTGCCGGATCTCGGCATCGAACCAGTTCGCGGGCAGATGCTCTGCTTTGCGTCGAATCCGCAGATTTTCAGCCATGTCATCTACAGTCCACGTGGATATCTCGTGCCGCGGCGCGACGGGCGGCTTCTGGCAGGGTCAACCACTGAACGTGCTGGTTACGACAAACGCGTTACCGCAGCCGGCATGAAGTCGATCACATCTGCGGCGCTCGAAATTTCTTCGCGAGTCGGGTCGTTGGCTTTAACGGCATCATGGGCAGGACTAAGGCCTCGAGCCGCTGACGGTTTGCCTGTGCTGGGGCCTTGTGCTGAAATTGCAGGAGTGTTTTATGCGACCGGGCATTACCGCAACGGCATCTTGCTCGCTCCCATCACTGCGGAACTAATCGCGGAGGCCATTGTCGATAAGGTTATGTCTAGACCACTCAACATCTTTTCACCGGATCGCTTCAATTTGGCTACCGTGAACTAAACGCTGCTGTAAACTCGTTTTCATTCGCTATGAAACTCCGCTCTTCAACGCTTCTGTTATTCGTGCTGGTATCGGCGGCGCCTGGCATTGTTGTCGCTCAGTCAACACCGACGCCGCCGGCAAAGACAGAAGCCGTTGTTACCCAAACGGAGGTTCCGCTAGAGAAACGCTCCGCAAAGGCGCTGTTTGACGAGGCCTACAAATACTCGGATCGGAAGTTTGCCGAGCTCAACAAACAGAAGGTTCCGTACGATAAGAAAATCGAAGCGAGCATAAAACAGGAACAGAAGGACCTTGCGACGAAGTATGCTGCGATCTTGCAGGCTCGTAACCCCCTACCCGATGCGGATCTCTATTACATTGGGATGCTGCATCACACATCAGGTAATGCCAACGAGGCGCTGGCAGCAATGCGCCGCTACCTGTCAACCGAAGTAAGCGGCGAAAACCCGCAAATCGCACGCGCAGTCGTTGTGCTCTACGCAACGCGACAAAACCTGATTCCAGAAGCTGAGCGGGCCGTCGAAGCTTTTGCACAGAACCAGCCGCAGAATTTGACGGAGTGGTTTGGCATGGAGACGCTGATCACAGACGCACTGTCGAAGGCGAAGCAATACGAACCAATGCTGAAGCACGCCGCCGAGATGCGTAAAATCGCGAACCTCGTGGCAGGTGATAAGACTTTCAATGCTTTCAAACGCGACGACATGCTTTTCAAAGCAGTTTCGTTGATAGCCGAGGCTAATGTGCAGTTGAACAAAAAAGAAGCTGCAATAGCTGCGGTAACGGAGTTACGGAAGCTGGCGCTTACCTTACCTTCGGGAAATCTGCTGCGGCTGGCGAACATTCGCCTTTCCGGACTGGATCGCACAATCGACTCGCAGGCACTCTTCAACGAATCTTCGTTGTCTGCTGCCGGTCAGTTGCCTGAACTTGTTGCAAGCCACTGGATCGATCAAACACCGGTGAAGCTCTCCGCGCTGCGAGGTCAGGTTGTGTTGCTGGATTTCTGGGCGCACTGGTGCGGACCATGTCGTTATACATTTCCGAAACTGCAGCGATGGCACGAGAGTTACAAAGATAAGGGCCTGGTGATACTCGGCCTGACAAACTATTTTGGTAACGTCGAAGGTCGCAAGGTTACGCGCCCAGAAGAGTTGGCCTATCTGCGCACTTTCAAAAAAGCCAACCGTTTGCCGTACGGTTTTGCCGTCGCAGAAACGGCCGGGAACGATTTCAACTACGGCGTCTTCTCCATTCCAATGTCATTCTTGATCGACCGGCGTGGTCATGTTCGCTACATCGCAATGGGTGCGAGTGAAGCGGAGATTGCCAGACTGGGGAAGATGCTCGAAAAAGTTATGGAAGAATCTGCGGGCGAGACCACAACATCAGCCGCCGCAACTGGCGCAGAAAACGACAAGCCACGCTGAAAAATTAGATGGAAGATATTAGTCTTTTCAAAATCGGTGTTTCGTTTATTGCCGGCATTGTGTCCTTCTTGTCACCGTGTGTGTTGCCGCTGGTGCCGGGCTATATCTCCTTAATCTCCGGAGTCAGCATCGATCAATTGAAGGAAGGGGCGAGCAGCCGAAGCGCTGTCATTCTTAACTCGCTCGCATTCAACGCCGGACTATCGGTGATTTTCGTCGCCCTTGGCACAACCGCCGGACTGGTAGGCGCGGCAATTATCAGCAATCCCTGGGTAAGAATCATCGGCGGTCTCGTGATCATCGCGTTTGGATTGCAGTTAATCGGACTCCTCAAGATATCTGCACTTTACAAAGACACGCGCTTCTTTTCGAATGACAAACCGCGCGGAATGTTGGGCTCGCTCACGCTGGGGATTGCGTTTGCCGCCGGTTGGACACCCTGCATTGGTCCAATCCTGGGTGGCATCATTGGGCTGGCAGCTACATCGGGCGGCTGGCGCAGCGGCCTGGTGCTTTCGAGCTTCTACTCGGCTGGGCTGGCAGTGCCGTTTCTGTTGACAGGCCTGGGTATCAATAAGTTTCTAAGCTTCTATAGCAGCTTCAGGAAGCACCTACACAAGGTGGAGGTCGTTTCCGGCGTGATTCTGATCATGATCGGGTTGCTGGTTATGACGAATCGGGTAACAGTGCTCGCCAGCTCATGGCTTGCCAGCGTGCTGCCTAATCTGGAATCGCGTCTAAAGATCGACGACGGCAACACTAAGCCCACGGTTACGAGCAACGCCAACACTCAGCCTGCGCCGGACGTCCAGTTTGCCAAGCTGGACGGCGGAAACTTGCGATTGGCAGATTTGCGTGGTCGAGTAGTAGTGCTGAATTTCTGGGCCACCTGGTGCATTCCCTGCCGTTCCGAAATCCCTGCGTTGAGTGCCATGGAGAAAGCGATGTCTGGGGAAGGGCTGACCGTAGTTGGAGTTTCCTATGACGACACTGCCGAGTTGATTCTCGAATTTCAAAAAGATCTCAAGCAGGAATACACCGTGGTGCTGGGCGGCAAGGAAGTAGGTTCGCAATTGCCGGCATCTCCGCTGCCGACTACTTACGTGATCGATCGCCAGGGACAGATACGAGAAAAGTTTATCGGCGAACGAAGTCAGGCAGCCTTTGAATCTGTAATCAAGCCGCTGTTGCTTGAAGGTGCAACCACGGCCAAGTAATGCGACGTTGTTTGGAGTACACCCTTCGGTCTGGCAGGTTCGACTCTAAACACCGGCGCAAGGAGGTAACCATGTTGAAATCCGCCCTGATGATTCTGCTTTTGCTGGCTGTGGCGCCCTTCACACACGCGCAGGGGGGACACGAGTACTCTCCGCTAGTTGAAAAGACCGTCAACTACAAAAACTGGACACTCAACGAGCTTAAAGACAACAAGCCTGTTGACCTGCGTTCTCTGGTGCAAGGGAAAAAGCTGGTGATGGTGGTCTACTTTGCGCCGTGGTGCGCCAATTGGCGGCATGAAGCGCCCGTCGCAGCTAAACTTTACGAGAAATATAAGGGCCAGGGGTTCGAGGTTATTGGTGTAAGCGAGTATGGCTCGCGCGATGAGGTGCGGACTTTCTTCGGGGCCGCAGGTGCGCCTTACGTGGTTGTTAGCGAATCAGAAACGCGGGAGGCTCGGGACAAGACACCACACTACGGTTACCGCCAACTCACTGGAGACAACCGCAGATGGGGATCCCCGTGGAATATTTTTCTCGAACCAGCGTCGCTTTCAAAGACAGGCGACGTGCTTACTGAGAAGGCCTGGGTGGTGAACGGTGAACTCATCGAAGATGAGGTCGACAAATTCATTGCCGAACGTTTGAAGTCGAGTACTGCCAAAGCACTCGAACCTTGTAAGGAATAAGCTTGCCGCACAAGCTAAGTGCAAAGGGCGCACCTTCGGGTGCGCCTTTTTTGGTGCGGCGCTACTCTCACACCGTGGGTCGACTAATACGGAACCGGCAGCGGTAGCGACCAGGTAACAATTTTTGCAGAACCGCGAGCGGTAGCGAGCGGATACCAGTAGCCTTTGTCGTGGGTCGACTAATGCAGAACCGGGAGCGGTAGCGACCGGGTCCTGGAGGAACAAAACGGAGTTCAATTCTGACGCCGTTTGACAAGTTGATGGAGGGATGCGCTTAGAGGCGCTGCTCAACCCGGTCGCTACCGCTCCCAATTCCGTATTAGTCGACCCACGCGCATTGCCCGCGCTTTGCGCGAGAGAATCCGCGTTGCTACTATTGCCGACTATTTTTGCTAGCTATCTAAGCAAACCTTATGAAACTACGTCTCCTCTATCACGGCCACTGTTTTGATGGCGTGGCATCGGCCGCGACCTTTACACGTTTTTACAAAGAACGGATCCATCCCCAGGCGGAAGTCAGTTACGCGGGGCTCCTGCACCGGCCGGGAAATCTTTTTGACCAGGAGTTGCTCGATGGCGACGAGAACGCAATCGTCGATTTCAAATATGCTGCGTCAGACAAACTGACTTGGTGGTTTGACCATCACGAGTCGGCGTTCCTGACACCTGAAGATGAAGCACACTTTCGCGCCGATCAATCAGGGAAGAAGTTTCTGGATTTCAATCGTAAATCGTGCACTGAGTTCATTGCCGATGTGGCCCGCGAGAAGTTTGGTTTCAATGACGAACCGATTAAGCAGCTAGTCCATTGGGCCCACATCATCGACGGGGCTTTGTACGATTCGCCGGCGCAGTGTGTCGAGTTGAAGGAACCCGCGCTGCAACTGATGCAGGTGATTGAAGCTGACCCGGACGATAACTTTGTCGAAAAGGTTATTCGTGAACTAACAACCAAGTCGCTCGAAGACGTGGCAACCAGCGACGAGGTGCAGCAGCGGTTCCAACCGATTCTCAAACAACATCTCGAAACGTTGGAAGCCATCCGACGGAAAGCAACGTTTGCGGACGGCGTAGTCTCATTTGATCTAGTCGACGAAGGTTACGAAGGCTTCAACAAGTTCATTCCTTACTATCTCTTTCCCGAAGCCAACTATTCAGTTGCGGTGACGCGTGGGTCACAGCGAACGAAGATCTCTGTGGGTTCGAATCCCTGGGCCCCCAAACCGCGGACTCACAACATCGCAAAAATCTGCGAACGCTACGGTGGCGGCGGTCATGCTGTAGTTGGTGCGATTTCTTTCAGGCCGGATGAGGTTGAAAAAGCGCGCGAGGTCATGAAGGAGATCGTGGCAGAGTTGTCGACGTAGGATAGGAATGCCAGAACGATCCACGAATTACACCAACGAACACGAAATTTGTCTTAGTGTTACTTCGTGTATTTCGTGGATCGTCTTAAATGCTACCGTGCCATCAGCGCTTCAATCTCGTCAGCATCCTTCGGCACTCTCGTAGTCAAAACCCGCGGCCCGTTGTTCGTGCACAAAACGTCGTCTTCAATCCGAACTCCGATCCCGAGATATTTCTCAGGAATATCCTTTGTGTCCGGGGCCACATAAATTCCGGGCTCTACCGTCATCACCACACCCGGCTCCAGCGCGCGAGATTTTTTGTCCTGGTAATAAACCCCCACGTCGTGCACGTCGATTCCCAGCATGTGCCCAAGGCCGTGCATATAAAACTGTTCGTACTTCTTCTCTTCGATTAGCTTCTTTGGCTCACCCTTTAACAATCCCAGCTCGACCATGCCCTCAGTCAACACCTCAATGGAGTGTTCCTTGAGTCGTTCGTGAGTGGTTCCTGGTCGGACCATCTCCACGCAGGACATCTGTGCCTTGAGCACCAGATCGTAGATCTCGCGTTGGGCCGCCGTGTACTTGCCGTTGATCGGGAATGTGCGCGTAATGTCGGACGCGTAACCCTTGTACTCCGCGCCGGCGTCGACCAGCAGCAACTCGCCGTCACGCAACTCATCCTTATTGTCGATGTAGTGCAGTATGGTCGCGTTTGCTCCGCCACCGATAATGGATGTGTAAGCAGGTCCCGCTGCTCCACGCTCCCTGAAGATCCTCTCAATCAGGGCCTCGACTTCATATTCCATCATGCCCGGCTTCACGGCCTGCATAGCTTCGACGTGCGCGTCGGCGGCGATGTCGGCTGCCTTCTGCATCAAGTCGATTTCTTCGGGACTCTTTAACACGCGCATTTCGTGAACAATCGTCGCGGAATCGACAATCGTTTGGGGTACAAGGATCGGTTTCCGGTTCAAGATGCGTACGCTGGCAATCTTCCCGATAATTTTCTTGTCCAGCTCCTCATTAGCCCCAAGACGGTAATAAAGAATTTCCGCGCCATCTAGAATATCGAGCAGCCGTTCGTCAAACTCGCTGCTAGGAAAAGCTTCGTCAGCCCCAAACTCAAACTTCGCGCCTTCTACACCGGCTCGGTGGCCCACCCAAATCTCCTGCGCCGGATCTCTCGGGCGAACAAAAAGTGTGTACTTCTTTTCTCGCCCAGGCGCGATCACGGCGATTGAGTCCGGTTCCTCGAACCCGGTTAGATAATAGAAGTCGGAATCCTGACGAAAGCGGTAGTGCGTGTCGTGTGATCGCGTGGTTTCACTTGCGCTGGGAATGATTGCTACGGAGTTCTGGTCCATACGGCGCATGAACTCGGCTAGTTGGGGTCGGATCATGAAACTGCTCCTCGGAAAATTTGTCTGAGATTGGGGGGCTCATTGTAACCGAGGGGAATAGAAGTCAGAAATCAACAAAGAAGTGGGCGAACCGCGTTGGTTGACTCAAGCTTGAATGTCTCTGGGTAAGGAAGGGGGCCTGCCCCCGCTACGTGAGCGGTGAGCAGTTAACAGTGAGCATCAAGAATGGGCTCAGGCTTGAATGTCTCTGCGTAAGGAAAGGGGGCCTGCCCCCGCTCTTTTTCTTTATTGTGGTGCAGACCTCTAAGCGTGGATATGAGAGTTGCTCAAGTAGGAGTGGGGGCAGGCCCCTTCCCAACCTGTGAGGCTACTCAGTAGAGCCCAACATCCAAGATCGAACTCTCCTTATCCAGCTAGCCGCCACGCTCGACTTTGTTAGATAATCGCCATCGAAATGAGCGTCCAAACCCTCCCGACACAATCCCAAAGAGTCCGAGACGTCATCTCTTACGATCCGGCCACCGGCGAAGAGATTGGCCGCGCGCCGTTATCATCGGCAGAAGAAGTACGCGCAGCGGTTAGCAGAGCGCGTGAGGCTCAGCCCGCCTGGGCCAAACTCTCCTTCCGTCAACGTGCGCGCATTGTCTTGCGTGCGCGTCAACTCATGCTTGATGAGCGCGATGAGATTGCTCGCCTCGTTTCGAGAGAAACCGGCAAGCCTGCGACCGAGGCGCTCTCAATGGAGATTGTGCCCACGCTCGACGCAATGCACTATTTTGCTCACGCGGCCGAGAACCTTCTTCAGCCCCAGAAAATCGATATCGGACAATACGGCATGATGGGCCGTTCCTCTCGGATCGTGTTTAAGCCGCTGGGCGTCATCGGAATTATTTCGCCGTGGAATTTTCCTCTCGCTACCCCTGCGGATGAAGTACTGATGTCGCTGATGGCCGGCAATGCAGTTGTACTTAAGCCGAGTGAGCTGACACCTCTCATCGCGCTGAAACTCGGCGAACTATTCCTCCGCGCGGGTTTGCCTGCCGGGCTGCTGGAGGTTGTAACGGGAGACGGTTCAACCGGAGCCGCTTTGATTGACGCGCGTTGCGACAAGATCATGTTTACCGGCAGCGTTGCTACCGGCAAACGCGTGGCAGAGGCTGCGGCCAAATACCTCACGCCGGTCGTCCTGGAACTTGGCGGCAAGGATCCGATGATCGTTTTGGACGATGCAGACATTGGCAACGCCGCTCGTGGCGCCGTATGGGGTGCATTCGCGAATGCGGGCCAGGCTTGCGCGTCCGTCGAGCGTTGCTACGTGCATGAGTCTGTTGCGCCTAAATTCATTGAACTCG
>JALZOO010000504.1 GCA_030913905.1 Acidobacteriota bacterium | reverse complement strand
ATGAGAAATGGAAAATATTCGAGGCCGAAGCATTCAACTTGAAAAGCCTCTCAGGTCAGGAAGGTGTGGTTTACCCCCGCATCCCCGCATTCAAATTCAACTTGCAAGCATACTACTCAATCGACTCAAACAATCGCTCCCGCTCCTGCTCTTCCCTCGCCTCTCTATAGCTCATCACCAGGTCCTTGAGACTGCTCAGGTTTCTGTAGAGCCCTGCGCTCTCAATCGGCGGTGTCAGATAGGAAATCAGCTCGGCATATGAACGGCGCTTGGCGATCGATCCTTCTGAAGGATTGTTTACGCTGTAGACGTAAATATTCGGCAACTCACCGATCAGACGGTCAGGCCAACAGCTTTCGGACAAACCAACCTGTTTGCCCGGCATGAATTCCGTCGCTCCATGCGTCCCCACGTGAATCGCCGCATCAACATTCAACACCTTCGAAAGATAACTGTAGAAGGCCACGAACCCATGGTGAGGTGCACCACTGCGCGCCATCATCAAACGCATCGGATCGCCTTCGTAACCAAACGTCGGCTGTACCCCCACGAAAATGTTGCCGAGTTGAATGCCTTGAATAAGCAGATCACGTCCGAGGGAATTGATCTTACCCGGCGCCGTTCCCCACTCCGCTTCAATTTCCCCTACATACGGACAGTGCCTGCGGTATTCGTCGACATCCATCCGATAGGCAACATTCGCGGTGGACGCGAAGTTATCAGGGTTGCCGTTAATGAGGCTTTGTCTTAACGCCTCAGCGGATTCAGGTAACTCCACGTTGTAACCTTCCGCTTTCAGTTTCGTCAGTGTGTCCCAAACGCTGGGGAATACGTCGAGGTCGGCGGCCGTACCGATGTTCCCTTTGTTGGGTGGAAAGCAGAACAGCACCAGCGCCAACTTCAGTTCGCTTCGAGGCTCAGTTCGCAAGCGGTTCCAACGTGTTAACCGTTTCGCGAAACGAGCGCATCGCTCATCCAGGGCTACCGGCTCGAGTCCGCGGGCCGGTATTCCACCGTAAATGAAAGGCTCAGTCGCGCCGTCGATTTCCGGAATCGCGATCTGCATTCCAGCTTGCACGGGATTAAGCCCCGTTTGCGATTCACGCCATGCATCGATTGTTTGCGTGTCCAGGCTGACGGCTGAACGGTAGGGCCGGTTTAGCTTTTGCAGAAATTCCGCTGCGGCTTCGCTGTCGTTCATCGCCGGCCCGCCAACGAAACTGAAGCCGGTCAACGAAACGATTTGGCTGACACGGGAGTTGTCAGTGGTCAGTTGTCCGTGGTCAGTTGGTCGGTCGTCGGTCGTCGGTCGTCGGTCATTGCTTTGGACTTTGGACTCGATGTCGTCGACGAAAAATTTACTGACGGCTTCGCGATTATCCATCAACGTCGAGAGCGCGGGGATAACGCTCAAGCCTTCAGCTTCAATCGCCCGAATAAGCGCGTCGTAATGCTTCGTGGTCCTGCTGACGACCTGCGGCCGCATCAACAAGAGACCTATGGTTGATTCAGGATCAAGGCCCAGCTCGCTCGACTTTGGACCTTGGACTTTTGACTTTGGACGTTTCTCGTACCATTCGCGATATTCCGCAAACGATTCAAACAGCTTCGACGCGTCTGGATGATAGATCGCCACCGACGGCAACTGTTCCGGCGTAGCTTCTATCTTTGCGGTGCTCAATCGCTCGTTCGGCACATATTCTTTCAGCGCGTAAAGAACCATCGAACGGATGTTGGCAGGCGTAGGTTGGAGGAAATAGCAGAAGATATTCAGGTAGTTCTTTACGTCGCGCAGTGCGCCCGCTGAAGGCACAAACTTCAGGATGCCCGGCAGGCGGTCAATCAATTTTAAATACTGCGTATGTCCGCGGGCCTCGGGTTTACCGTTTGACCTTCTCGAGCGTACCTGCCTGCCAACCCAGGAGCCGGCGGTCCCGAATAGACGCATCGCACGTTTGGCTTCACTCTTCGACGCATCTCCCGTTGTCCCTTCAACCGATCTCGCAAACAGCTTCGCGGCATTCAACCGGCCCATGCGAATGCGGCGCATCAGATCAGGCATGCAGTTGATAACAATGACCGCGCGATGCCTGGCCTGGTACTTTTCGAGTGCGGGAATAAGACGAGCGGCGTTTTCGCCATCCATTACATGGATTACGAAAACCAGGTCAGCTTCGCTAAGGCTGTCATCAACTTCACTCCATTCGATATCGTCCAGCGGAGAACCGAAGTTGAAAGCAGTCAGGCGCAATTCCAGCTTGTAGTCACGATTAAGCTCGCGCTCCGCATTCTTCAGCGGCGCCAACAAACTCGAACCGATATATAAGACGGTTACTTTCATGACCTAGCAGTGTCCGCGACTGAGAGCGCCGAAGGCGCGATATTTAGTAGCCCCGGCCACCAGGCCGGGGATCGATCGACGAACAAAGACCGAAGCCCCAACGGGGCGACAAGCGACCAAGCCGTGTAGCCCGCTAAAGCGGGCTCTTCGTCCTTCATGGCTCGGTTCCCCGGGCTAACGCCCGGGGCTATTAGAT
>JALZOO010000470.1 GCA_030913905.1 Acidobacteriota bacterium | reverse complement strand
ACTGGAAAGACGGCGAGGATGTGATCATCGTGCCTTCCATGTCCGATGAGGACGCGAAGGCCAAGTTCCCAGCCGGCTGGAAAGCGCCGAAGCCTTATCTACGCATTACGCCGCAACCGAATAAGGCTGCGCGTAGCGATACGGCCGCGAAGACCGCAAGCTAAGTCAGCGAAGCTGACGGCATGATAGTAGCCCAGGGTGAAGCGAGCGCAGCGAGCGAAACCCTGGGATCAAGGAGACAAACTTTCATGTCGGTAGCGTCAACAAACGGAATTCGGTCACATTCAAAAAGAAACGTAGAATTTCAAGGCTTGAAAAGTTTTAGCGGCGACATGTGGATCCTACAGGATTAAACCCGGCCGCCTCCCAGGGTTTCGCTCGCTGAGCTCGCTTCACCCTGGGCTACTATCATGCCGTCGGCTTCGCCGACTGCGAAACATGAAAACAATCCAAACACTCTTAATCGCGGTCATAACGATTGCTGGTCTAAACCTTTCCGCGGCCGCTCAAGGATCCAGGTCAACCAAAGGTGCTGCGCCTGACGCAGTCGTGGCCTCGCTGTACCGTCAACATAAGAAGCAAAGCCCTTTCTTTCAAACCACTAACCGCGCGCTAATTGACAAGTATTTCGACAAGCAGCTTGGCGACTTGCTTTGGAAAGATGCAATCACCTCGAAGAATGAAGTTGGCGTGATCGACGGGGACCCGCTTTACAACGCTCAGGACATGGAGATTAAAAAATTTGCCATACACAAAGCTGTTACGGGGAAGGGAACCGCTGATGTCGTGGTCACCTTTGAAAACTTTGGGAAGAAGAAGGGCATAACCTTTCAACTCGTCCCGCGCAGGACGGGTTGGAAAATCGCGAACATCAAGTACGACGACGGTTCGAACATGCTGGGATGGTTTAAGGAAGCCCGTCAGTCTGATCCTACTGCACCGCCCTTGGCGCACAGCCAGGAAGTCAAGATTTATCTTGTAGCTGTCGGTGATAATGGCCAGGCGGGTAAGAAGATTGGTTGTGATGATAGTCTCGTCGCGGTGACGCGCCCCATCGCGTCCACGCCTGCCCCATTGAAGGCCGCCCTTCAGGAGTTGCTGTCCACGCCGTCGCAGTCGAGTGGATCTCCCAAGTTAGAAAATTTTTGGAAGGGCCGAAACCTGCGACTAACAAGCGTTTCAATACGCGGCAATACCGCGACCATTCGTATTTCCGGAGAACTGTTTGTCGCAGGAGTTTGCGATCAACCCCGTATCCAGGGACAGATTGAGGAAACAGCGCGGCAGTTTCCTAGCGTCAAGAGAGTTAACGTTTTCATTGGTAAACGCGGGCTGGCCGACGCCATTCGTTAGGATCGGTTTAGATCTCCTTATGCGACAGATTGTCACAACTCGTAACGGCGGTGTTGAGGTCCTCGAAGTTCAGGAGGCGCCGGATCCAAAGCCAGACAAAGGCGAAGTCGTAGTCCAGGTAAAAGCGGCCGGCCTTAATTTCGCCGACATACTTGCGCGACAGGGACTATATCCCGACGGGCCAAAGAAGCCCTGCGTGATGGGCTATGAAGTGGCCGGCGTCATCGAAGACGTCGGGGACGACGTAGACCGTAGCATTATCGGCACTCCGGTAGTGGCGATGACACGGTTTGGCGGCCAGTCGGAAAAGGTCGTGGTCCAGGAGAAGCAGTTGTTTGATAAACCGGAGGCGTTGAGTTTTGAACAAGCGGCGGCAATCCCGGTGAATTATTTGACGGCCTATGCGCTGTTGGTGGCGATGGGTGGCCTGCGCAAGGGTGAATCGGTTTTGATCCACAACGCCGGCGGCGGAGTTGGTTTGGCTGCACTCGACATCGCAAAACATCTTGGTGCGACGACCTACGGTACAGCGAGTCCGGGGAAGCATGAGTTTCTGCGCGAGCGCGGACTTGATCATCCGATTGACTATCGCAACCAGGATTGGCTGCCGGTCCTCAAACAACTGACTGGCGGTCGCGGTGTGGAATTGGTGATCGATCCTATTGGCGGCTCACATTGGAAAAAAAGTTATGCGGCCCTCAGAAGCACGGGACGACTCGGTATGTTTGGTGTTTCGGCTGCTTCGGCTAACGGACTCGCGGGCAAGTTGAAATTGGTCAAAGCCGCACTACAAATGCCGAGGTTCCATCCTCTCGCACTACTCAACAAGAACCGCGGCGTGTTTGGTTTGAACCTTGGCCACATGTGGCACGAGCCCGAAAAGATCGGTGAATGGGTGGAGGAAATAATGCGTGGGATTGATGAAGGCTGGATTCGGCCACATGTCGATAAGGCTTTCCAGTTCGCGCAAGCCGGCGATGCACACGCCTACATGGAGTCGCGGAAGAATACCGGGAAAGTTGTGTTGGTGCCTTGAGCTTCGTACGACGCTCGACCCGGAATCCTAGACAATCTCGGTGTAATTACGCCCACGCCGTCGCGCGAGGAAAAAAGCAATCAGGGTGGAATAGATCAATCCGAAGAAGAGTGAAAACAAAAACAATCCTGCATAAGCCATAACCGCTGCCTGCCAAAGCGGCCCACTCTGCGGACCCGCTTCACTCAACAGCAGTTTCGGACCTGAAATCAGGAACTGAATCATGAAGAACAAACACGCTGAAACAGCGTAGACCAGGGAAATTCCCATCCCGGTTTTGATCGCTTCTTTAAATCCAAGGTCGCCGTCCAACTCCTTCTTGCGCTCCTTCATGCCAAGAAAAATTGCCACGATTGCCGTGAGGTTGAAGAGAATCGGGGCGATTATGTTTGCTACCGAGTTGGGCCCGACGTTCAGCGCAAAGCGGACAATCACCACCCACGCGATCAAAACAAAGGTGATCAGCAATCCATATTTGAGTGCAAGTTTCATTTTGTTTCGGCCTCACTCAAGAAGTTCAGAGTTCAAGCTTTAGCTTGTCTGAATTCCTGCGTAAATTCAAAAGACGCAAGCTAAAGCTTGAACTCTGAACTGCTTGCTTCTATTGCACGTCTGCTATCAGGACCACGTCATTGGAGATAGAGCCCCTGGAAAGGAGCAGCTGCTTTCCGTCGCTTGAAAGATCGAAAGCAAAGATCAGATCCGATTTGAAGTTTGTTAATTGTTTGGGCGCACCACCGGCAATCGGCTGACTCCAGAGATTCGACACGCCGCCGCGAGCGTCCACGTAAAGAACGGCACGCCCGTCGGGGCTCCAATGCAGAACATTGTTGGTAGGAGGAATGTCGATCGCCTTTACGGTTTTACCGGTCTCAAAATCGATGAGCGCTAACTTGAACGGACTCAATTCTTCTTCGCGATACCGGCAGGCTAGTAGTTTGCCGTCTGGGGAAATCGCAGCCTGACTCGCCAGCTTGTCCATTATCTGCACCGGCTGTCCGCCTTCAGTTGGCACCTTCCACAGCCGCAAATCACTTATGTTTTGGAAAACAATCCACTTGCTGTCAGGTGACACAACGGGGAAGATCTCGGCAATGCCATCCGTCATTTGTTTCAAGTTGGTGCCATCGGTGTCCATCCTCCAAATATGAGGAGACCCGGTGCGCGTGGAAGTAAAAAATATGTAACGACCGTCAGGCGACGGGTAGGGGAGGGCATTCAGGCCCGCGTTCGCCGTCAACTGGCGTTGATTGCTTCCGTCAGCATTCACCATAAAGAGGTCGGATTTGCCGGCGCCGAAAACGGTATAAACAATCCTGCCGTCTGGCATTAACGCCAGTCCATTGCCGCCCTCGTTGTTTCCGGAGGTTACCTTGATGGCAGCTTCCGCACTACTATTTGGCGCCAACCAGACACTCGAGCTGGTTTGGCTTTGCACGGTGGCAATAGTGTCGCCATTAGCGCTAATGCTGACGCCGTTATAGTTGTTCAGATCGTTAGTTATCCTTTCGACCTGACCGCCTGGATGATTCACGTACCAAAGCTGATTGGGCCCACCTTGCTGTTCCTGCGCTGCTACGATCATGCCCTTGCTGTGTGGCGTCCACACCACCTGCTGGACGAAGGACCAGCGATGGGCGGTCGCATCTGTTTCAGTCTTTGAATTGAGATTTACCAGCGCCACTGTATGGCGATCGGAACCATCGTCTGGCCCGGCGACCGTGCAGGCGATGACGTCTCCTTCAGGCGCCCAGGCAGGACCGATTGGCGCACCAGCAGTAAACCGCTTCGGTCGTTGTCGCGAGGCAAACTTTTGTTCGTTAGACCCGTCGCTATTTGCCACAAACAGTGCAGTCTCGCCTGCTTGTGGGAAATTCCGAATCCAGGCAAACCGTTTTCCGTCAGGTGAAAACGTAATCGGCGTATCAACGTCTTGTGTTACTTTCCTCGGCGAGCCGCCCAGTGCTGGAATCTGATAGACGATTCCGAGCGGACTATTCTTTTCGTAGACCACGTAATAAACGTAGTTACCATCTTTCGAGAACGTGACGCCTATATAACGCGATTCTGACGCCGGCACAATCTGGACATTACTCGAGGTTGCCACCTGTCGCACCCAAAGGCTCGAAAGTGTCCCATCATTTACCACGTGGACTACATATTTTCCGTCTGGAGAAATCGTAGCCACCGTCGCGTTGCCGGTGCTGGTCAATTGTGACAGGCGGATTTTGTTAAAGGTGCGCGCTACGTTCGTATTACTGAGTTTGGACCAAAGCACGGCGCCTGCCGTGACGGCCGTCACCAGCAACAACAGTCCTATTGCTACACCAATCTTGTGGCGGCCAATTCCCTGGGCAATGTATTCAGCGCTTGAGACAGTCGGCGCCGGACCCAGTTCGGTGGTGCGCTGATTCAGCCCGTATCCACTCAAGGTCGATCCACCGCGCACTCCGCTGGAGGTAACGTGTGGACTGCCGGCGTCAGGAGCGATCGACCGCTCCATCTCCGCGCCCACGTCGAGTCTTTGTTTTAAACGCCGCAGGTCGGTGAGCATCTCGCGCGCGGTCTGGTACCGGTCGTCGCGATCCTTGGTTATCGCCTTCGTCACAATCCATTCCAGCGCTTCCGGCACGTCGCTAAGATAACGAGCGAGCGGTGGCTGCTCTTTTTCAAGTATTGAAACAATCACGTGACTCGGCGTCGGCCCTTCAAAAGGCACACGCCCCGCGATCATTTCATAGAGCACAACGCCAAGACTCCAGATGTCGGTGCGCGAATCAACGGCGTGACCACGTGCCTGCTCGGGCGACATGTAATTGACCGTGCCCATCACGGCGCCGGGATTTGTGTTCACCAGGGCGCGTG
>JALZOO010000152.1 GCA_030913905.1 Acidobacteriota bacterium | reverse complement strand
GTTTTGAATAGTCTGCATATCGCCCTGTATCAAGGCCGGGTCCGCGTCTGCGATTAGTCCGCTTTCATCCCAGGGAGGCACATTCTCAAACTCCGTTCGCAAGAGCTGTCCTTCACCGAGCGATTCTTCAATGTGTTGCGCAGCGCGATTTCCCCATACCAGACCTTCCAGAAGCGAGGTCGACGCAAGCCGGTTCGCGCCGTGCACGCCCGTGCAGCTGATCTCGCCGACAGCGTACAGACTCTCGATACTCGACCGTCCCCATTCATCAACCAGCACACCGCCACAGAAATAATGCGCCGCAGGCACAACCGGAATCGGATCACTGGTGATGTCTATGCCGGCCTTCAGACACTGATTATAAATATTCGGGAAGCGCTCGCGGATAGTATCCCCAGGCATTTGAGAAGCGATATCAAGCAGTACGTAAGAGTAGCCATGCCTTTCCATCTCGTGGTGAATCGCGCGCGCGGCAATATCACGAGGAGCAAGGTCTTTCCATTCCGGCGAATACGCAGCCATGAAGGGCTGCCCCTCCGGGGTGATCAGTATGCCGCCTTCACCGCGAACGGCTTCGCTGATCAGGAACCCTTCGGCACCGGGCACGGCAAGCGCGGTCGGATGAAACTGAACATATTCAGCATTGGCGATTCGTGCGCCGGCACGATTGGCCATAGCCAGCCCGTCACCGCGAGCGCCTGGCGGGTTGGTAGTGTTGCGATAGATGCGTCCCAGACCGCCAGTCGCAAGCACTGTTGCGGACGCAAGATAACGATGGACGGTTCGCTCGTTCCTATCGAACATGTAAGCCCCGTGACAAGTGATGGGCCGGTAATTTGCCAGCGGATCGCGAGCATGGTGCGGGAAGGTGATTAGGTCGACCGCGGTAATGTTTGATTCGATTGTGACGTTTGGACAATCACGGAGAGCGGAGATCAACCCGTCCATGATTGCTTTGCCTGTGCCATCGCCTACGTGCAGTATCCGGCGGCGGGAGTGAGCAGCTTCCTTCGTGAGAAGCGGTTGTCCGTTCCTGTCGCTATCAAAGACGACGTGCGCGGTTTCTTCCAGTATCTGATGAAGTAGTGGCGGCCCCTCTTCAGCGAGAATGCCTGCAGCCTCGGGAAAGGTGACACCTGCCCCGGCCTCCTTGATATCAGACAAAAGTAAATCAGGGTTGTCATCGAGACCGCGCCCGACGATGCCGCCCTGAGCATAGAGTGTATTCGATTCGTGTGGATCCGGCGCCCGCGTGACGACTGTAATGCGACGGTCCGGGTTGCGCGCAAGTCTCAACGCTGTAGTAGCGCCGGCTATCCCGCAACCGATGATTAATACATCGGTTCTGTTCAAAGGCGTTCTTCCTTCATACCAGGTCAGCCGATGGCTATCATTCTTTCGACTGATCTTGCGGCGCGTCTTAAGATATCTTCAGGGATGTCGATGACATACTGATTCTTCCTGAGGGATTCGAGCGTATCTTCAAGCGTGATCTGATTCATGTGAGGACACCTGACACTGCATAGGCGAAGCATTTCCTTGTCAGGATTGGCGGCGGCGACGTTATCACCCATGGCACATTCGGTAAGCAGCAGGTAATGAGAAGCAGAAGTATTCTCTACATGCCTGATCATAGCCGTAGTACTGCCGGAAAAATCTGATGCGGCGACTACTTCTGGGCTGCATTCGGGATGCGCCAGAATCGTCACATCGGGAAACTGCTTTCTGACATTCACGATGTCCTCGACAGTAAACTTGTCGTGGACCTCGCAGCGCCCCAGCCATCCGATCATCTGGTAATCCAAGTCGCCTTCCAACTTCTTCCGAGGATCCGAGGTGGGGAAGATGATGTGTTTGCCGGTTTCCTTTGCAACATTCTTCGCGAGGTATTCGTCCGGGATGAATATCACCGTGTCTGTATTTAGAGACTCTACTACCGCCTTGGCATTGCCCGAAGTGCAACAGATATCCGACTCCGCCTTCACATCGGCGTAGGTATTAACGTAAGTGACTACCGGCACGCCCGGGAATTTCCTCTTCAACTCGCGCACATCGGCAGCGGTAATGCTGGCAGCCAAAGAACAGCCCGCCTTTTCTGACGGAAGCAGGACTGTTTTCCCGGGATTGAGAATCTTCGCCGTCTCTGCCATGAACCTCACGCCGCAGAAAACGATGATGTCCTTATTTGTTTGGGCGGCTCTTCTGGCAAGTTCAAGCGAGTCTCCTACAAAATCAGGAATGGAGTGGAAGAGGGCGGGCTCCATATAATTGTGCCCGAGAATCACCGCGTTCTTTTCAACTTTTAGTTGGTTGATTTGGGCGGCAAGTTCCGACTTGATCTTCAGCTCAAAGTCCGGGACTACGCCGGACAACTTTGCCTGCATCGCGTGGTACATCTTCTCGGGATCTGTTTCACTAATCATCTATTGTTTAACCCGGCCTCTTTACGTAGACGTCTTACGCCCCAGTTCCTTGCTTACTCTTCAATTTCAGGCTCACATCAAATACTTTGGCCGAGTGTGTCAGTTCTCCCACAGAGATGTAGTCGACGCCTGTCTCTGCGATCCGCCGAACACTATCGAGTGTCACGTTTCCTGAAGCTTCAAGTTCTGCGCGACCAGCGGTTATCTCAACGGCTTCTTTCATCGTCTCGGAAGTCATGTTGTCGAGTAAGATGCGCTTGGCACCCAGTTCGATAGCAATTCTTAGATCCTCGAGCGTTCTGACTTCGACTTCGACTTCAAGCGGCGTGTCAGACACCAGGCGAAATGCCTGGGCTAAGCCGCCGGCGTAATCAATGTGATTATCCTTGATAAGGACCATGTCGTAGAGACCATACCGATGATTGTAACCGCCGCCACGTTGCACCGCGAGCTTATCGATGGCGCGAAGGCCGGGAGCGGTCTTGCGTGTATCAAGAATCTTCGCTCGCGTGCCGGCGATCGTTTCAACAAACCGACTCGTTAGAGTGGCGATTCCTGACATTCGACCCAGGAAGTTAAGCGCAGTTCGTTCTGCCGTAAATATGGCTCGCGCCGAGCCGGCGACGTCGGCAAGAACCGCTCCGGTTTCAACTTTCGAGCCTTCGTCTACTTTGGCAGTAAATCGGATGTTTTCATCCAATAACCGAAACACCATTGCAGCAACGTCGAGTCCAGCGACAATACCCGTTTGTTTTGCAACAATCTGGCCCTCGGTCTCCGACTCCGAGGGAACGATAGGGTTGGTTGTGACGTCGCCGGGCCCAATATCTTCCTCAAGCGCCTGTCTAATACGCGTATTAATGTCGGTTGACCACTGTTGAGTGATCTTCGGTGCAGTATTCATTTCAGTTGATTTTCTCCTGAATCATACCGTCAGAGTAGGTTTGCATCAACGAAGCCCACAGCCGACCTTCCTGGTTCCAAACGAAGTTGGAGATACGACAGACCGGAAGTGCCAGATCTCGCTTCGACTTCCGAATAAGCAGGGGAATAACGGTATAGTTGGGGCGCATTTCTGAAAAGTGGACGCCCAAATTGTGGGTCTCTTAACAATTTTCTGGCGCATCTGTCGGCCAATTTGCTACTATCAATTCGCCCCCCCAAGGGCCCCGCCATTAGATTCCCCCCCCCAATCGAGTCTTACATAAATGGGAAAACAAACTCTGGATACTCTCCTTCAAGAACTGCCAGTTGAGTCTTGCACGTCGCCTGATGCCTCATCAGCGTCGATGTTACTCGACGCGTTTGAAGTGCTGCCTGACGCCGTTTTCCTTTTTGGAGATGATGGCCGGTTGGTTCGGGCTAACGCCAGAGCGACGCAGTACGACAGCGAGGTGATGGAAGGAAGGCGCTGTTGTGAGATGTTCTGGTACGTAGAAGGCGCCGACGGATGTGTGGTTGATCGGGCGATTCAGTCGGGTGAAAAAGTTGAAGTCGAAATACAAGCCGGATCTGACGGCGAGAAATCTATAGCCATAATCGTTGAGCCGCTTACTTCTGATCAGTCCGCCACCAACGTCACCGGCGCGCTCTTAATGGCGCGTGACATTTCCGATCTGCGCCGAGCAGAGGCGGAAGCGATAGCCCACAAATCTTTCATAGCGAGCGTGGCTGATCGAACTCCCGATGAGATCTATGCGCTCGATGTGAACGGTCGGATCACCTGGGTCAATGAGCGGGCTGAAGGATACAAACTTCTGATCTCGTCCGGAGGCGCGTTTCTCGACATCGTATGTGACGATTCGCGCGAGCTGGCTGAGGAGAACCTACGCCGTACCTTGTCGGGCAGCGATACAGAATATGAAGTGCGAATGATTCGCATTGATGGATCTTCCCGCTACGCTGAAGCCCACACTTCTCCACTCTGGAAGGATGGCGAAATTGACGGCGTGCTTATCTTCCTGCGCGATATCACTGAGCGCAAACGTGAACAGGAATTGATGGCGCAGTCAGATAAGTTGCGGGCGGTGGGAGAATTGGCTGCGGGCGTGGCCCACAACCTTAACAACTCCCTCACAGTGATTCAGGGCCGCGCACAGCTCTTGTTGAGAAACGCCAACGATCCAACTTCGGCAAAGAGTTTAGAGGTAATAACAAACGCCGTGGAAGACGGGACCAAAACGCTGCGCCGCATCCTTGAGTTTGCTCGACGCGACTCGAGCAGTGAATTTGGACCCGTGGAACTTGGATACTTGCTCACGTCGAGCATCGACATCGCCAGACCGAAGTGGCAAAGCAAATCCCGCAAGGGCAAGGTCGACGTCAAGGTTGAGTGTAGCGCTGCGGTCTATGTCATGGGTGAACAAGCTGAGCTGCGCGAGGTGATGCTGAACCTGATCTTTAATGCGGTAGACGCGATGCCCGAAGGCGGTACCATGGAAATTGGCGCCCGCGGAGAGATCGACAGCGGCTGTTTCTGGGTCGCCGACACCGGCTGCGGCATGTCGCCCGAAGTTGCTTCTCGTATTTTTGAACCATTCTTTACTACCAAAGGAAAACTCGGTAGTGGTTTGGGCCTTTCGGCTTCTCACGGAATCATCACGCGACACAAAGGCGAGATTGTGGTGGTAAGCGAACCCGGTGAGGGAACTCGATTCGAGGTCAGACTGCCCATCTGCGATAAGAATGCCAGGTTCGTCAAAAGGCCCGAAGCTCTGGAAGACCAGCTAAGCGAAGTGTGATTCCGTTAGTCTGATTGGTCCCCGTATTGTTCCAAGATCAAGCATCAGAGTCTCTGAAACGTACAGCTGACAAATTGCAGTCTAGCCGTCTCCTCCGTAAATACCCTTTCCAGCACTTCAAATCGGTCAAATTGGCTCCAGCGTTCTGATCGGAACACGCGTTGCTCTGGAACAGTATGCCAGCAACATTTCCGTCGACCGATTTTGCAAAGGAGGGGTGCATGGGTTTACCTAACAGGGATGAGCTTGAAGGGAAATTTGATCGCGCGAAAGGTGCAGCCAAGGAAACAGTGGGCCGGGCTGTAAATGATCGCGATCTCGAAGAAGAGGGCCGCGCCGACCAAACGGGCGGCAAGATCCAGGAAGGTTTCGGTAAGGTCAAACGCAACGTAGGTGAAGCAATCGAAGACATCGGGGAGGCAGTTCGCAAATAGTTTTCACCTCAGCGACACACAGGGCTTACGACTTCACACGTCGTAAGCCCTTTTTGTTTGGAGTAAATCAGTAGTCTCTATTCCGTCCGAACGTGCTCGCCACCAACGGCCTCAAGCAGTTCTTCGAGTTTGTCTACCTCTTCGTCCGACTTCGCCTCGACTCCAATCAAGATGCCGCCGCCTTTGAGGCCGGTTTCATAAACCTTAGCGCGGTACTCGGGAATGCCGGCACCGATAAGTGCGCCCAGCACACCACCGGTCGCCGCACCCGCCCCTGCACCGGCTAATGCCGCCGCTATCGGCCCGGCTATCACCAGGTTAATACCGGGAAGAAAAATAGTGCTACCGACTGCCACGATCGCGGCCAACACTGCCCCGACAACGCCTCCCAACGCGCCGCCGATGCCTGCTCCGTCAGCCGCATGTGTACGCGCTTGAAGAGCAAACTCTTTGCTGTGTGTGGCGTCAGACATCAGGACGCTTATGTCGTCTCGCGTGTACCCCCGTTTCAGAATTGCATCGACAGCCGCTTCAGCGGCTACACGATTTTTGAAAAGTCCTGTAACTAGTTTCGACTTCGCCATATTCGACCTCCTTAGTGTCACATCCGGGATATCCCATCCAGGTGAGCACTGAGAAATTGGCAACACCCGTGCCGGGCTTAATCAGGCGCTTTCGTCCATATTCGGCAAGGACGCTAAGAGCCAGGCAGGCGGTAAGCAAACAGGCCGGAGCTTTTCTGTTCCGCTTCGGTACGCGAGCAACGATATTTCGAATTCGGCAAAAACGATCAGGTTTGGTGTGGAGGACAAACGAAAACTTGTGTACAGTCACGCAGCGTTTTAGCGTTCAAATCCGATTTAGACAAACCCTGACTCAGCGTGAGAATCCTTCAGATAAGTTCAGCTCAATCTCTCGGAGGTGGGGAGCGCCATCTTGCTGATCTTGCAAATGGATTGGCTCAGCGCGGGCATGGAGTGTACGCGGCACTGAGACCAAAATCGCCGTTACGCGAAGAGCTCAGCAATCTCCCAAAAGAAAATCTGATTACACTTCCACTCCGAAACTCTCTCGACGCCGGCAGCGCTCGCGATCTCGCGAGGGTTGTGCGCCAACATCGGATCGAGATCGTGCACGCGCACATGGCTCGTGATTATCCGCTCGCGGCTTTTGCCGTGCGGCGGAATCCAGATGCAAAGCTGATCGTTACTCGACACGTGCTGTTTCCATTGAATCGCCTGCATAGAATTACATTGGCGAAGGCGTCGCGGATAATTGCGGTCTCGCAAGCAGTCGCTTCCCAACTGCGGGCCGACCAAATCGCGCCACACGAAAAGGTCACGGTTGTTCTCAATGGCATCGATACCCGGAGATTTCAAAAGGCAAGAACGGCGTTCGATCGTGAACAGTTTTTGCGGGACTGGAAACTACCAAACGATCGCTTGGTAGTAGGTACAGTCGGCGAGCTAACGCCGCTTAAGGGTCATGTCGAGTTCATTAAAGCAGCGGCACGCATCCTTGAGCATCATCCGAATGCGCATTTCATCATTGCGGGAACAGATAGTTCGCGGGAGAAAAAACATCATCAGGATCTGTCACAGTTAATCGAGCAACTGGATTTGGGCCAGCGAATGACGATCCTTCCCTGGCTTGAGGACGTAGCACAACTCTATTGTGCGCTCGACATCTTTGTATCTGCATCTCACACCGAATCATTTGGCCTCGCAATCGTTGAAGCGATGGCGACGGGTGCCGCCGTGGTAGCAACGTCGACCGAAGGTGCTCAAGAAATCATTCGACGGGACGAGACTGGACTGCTGGTTCCTATAAGCGATGTGCAGAGTCTGGCAGACGCGGTGTCGGGCTTACT
>JALZOO010000422.1 GCA_030913905.1 Acidobacteriota bacterium | reverse complement strand
ATAACTTTCGTTAATCGACACGCCCTCGATGAGCAGCAACTTGCTGTCGTCCGGCGACCAATCGGTAACATCCCAGCCGCCGCCTTCAAGTTGCAGCAGCAGGCGATCGCTCTTCGGATCCGAGGGGTTGATTATGTAGAGGTCAGTATCTTTGCCGTTGCGGCGCGTGGACATGTAGACGGCACGGTCACCAGCGTTTGACCAATTCCAACCGGTGTTGCGCGATTTGCCATCTGTGAGCAGCGTGGTCGTGCCGTCAGCGCGATCGTAGCGGTAATACTGAAAGAATTCATTGCCGCCAACGTCTCTGTTGAAAATGAAGAACTCGCCGGTCTTTGGGCGATAACTTGCACCGCCGGCGCGTTCTCTTGAGAACGTGAGTTGTGTGCGCGCGCCGCCCGGCATTTTGAGCAGATGGACTTGATTCGTTTCCCCAAAACGCGTGCTGATCAGCATCTCGCGTCGAGTTGGATGCCAGCTCGAAATGGATGCTCCACGGAATTCCGTGTAGCGCCCAACGCCGTCGGCGAGAGAGGCGGGAATGGCTGGCAGGCCTTCAACGACGAGGTTGTCGGTCGGAACAATCGTTCCGTTTTGAGCTAATACTCCGGATGCCAACATCGCGGCGACAATTGAAATCGCGACCAGCGGTCGCATCACGTTTTTCATTTTCTTAGGTGCTCCTCGACATCACGCAGGCTGTAGCGGGCAAACTGAAAAAAGATGGACAGCAGTGGGAGAGAACGTAATATAACCCAAGATTCTGCAGGACCGATAAGCTTATGGGCCGAGATATTACTTGTTGCGCAAGTTAACAGTGGGATGACAGGAACTGATGGAAGACTCCCCGAATACCGCTGAGCGCCGTGGAAGATTGCTGCGCGTACTCGGTGTCGGGTTCGGGTTAGCAGTAATCATTGGCAACACGATTGGTGCGGGAATTTTTCGTGCACCGGGAACGATAGCTGAGCAGTTGCCGCATCCGTGGCTGTTCCTTGGCGTTTGGATCATCGGCGGACTTTACGCTTTGCTGGGCGCAGCTTCGCTGGCAGAACTTGGCGCCATGATCCCGCGGTCAGGCGGGCAATACGTTTTTGCGCGAGTAGCGCTTGGCGAATATGCCGGGTTCATCGTTGGTTGGAGCGACTGGATTTCGACTTGCGGTTCGGCGGCCGCAGTATCGCTGGTGATTGGGGAATTCGCCGGCGCACTCTTTCCCGCACTGGACGGCAAAGCCGTACTGATCGCGACTACGGTGGCTATCACGTTTGCCGTCCTTCAATGGCGGGGAATTGCCTGGGGCAGCACCACTCAAAACTTTACCAGCCTCGCAAAAGCAATTGCTTTCCTCGCCCTAATCATCGCTGCCTTCATGCTTGGCGGACAGGGGTCGTTAACAACATCGACGACACGCCTGAGCGTTTCCGGCTTTGCGTTGCTTGGCGCGATCGTCATCTCGCTTCAGTCAGTTATCTACACCTACGACGGTTGGGCGGGCGTAATTTATTTCTGCGAGGAGGTAAAAGACCCCGGCCGCGTCATTCCGCGGGCATTGTTTGGCGGCGTCCTGTCTGTTATCGCGATTTACCTGCTGGTTAATGTCGCCCTGCTTTACGTGCTTCCGATTTCGGAAATTGCCGGAAAAGAATTCGCTGCCGGCGCGGCGGCACAGGTTCTATTTGGCCCACACGGCGACACGATCTTCCGCTCGCTGACGATTCTTTCCATGCTCAGCGCGATTAACGCCTACCATCTGATGGCTACCCGCGTGTTGTTTGCGATTAGCCGCGATGGACTATTTGCGAGGCGCGCGTCGGAAGTGAACAAAGGAGGAACACCGGCCCTTGCTCTCCTCCTGAGCGCTGCCGTCGCAGTTCTTTTCATCGTGTTCGGCGGCACCTTTGAAAAAGTAATAACCATCCTGGCGTTCTTCTTCGTGGCTAATTACATGCTGTCGTTCATCTCCGTATTTGTTTTGCGCCGGCACGAGCCTGATCGAGCACGGCCCTATCGCGCCTGGGGTTACCCCTGGACCACTGGGCTGGCCCTGATTGGATCAGTCGCATTTCTGGCGGGCGCAATAGCCAGCGACAGGAGCAATAGCCTTTGGGCGATTCTTCTGCTCGCGCTCAGTTATCCGCTGTTTCGGTTGATGCGGTGGGTACGATCGTAGCCCCGAGCGATTGACGGCTGGTTACCACTGTTATCAGCTTTACCTCAAAAGCCATCTGCTCCTGAG
>JALZOO010000421.1 GCA_030913905.1 Acidobacteriota bacterium | reverse complement strand
CTGCTTCGCAGGTTAAATGGAAAGAACAGAACAGAGAAATGTCCCAAGCAGATTGCCTATTTTGCCGAATCATTGCTAAGGAAATTCCCGCCGACATCGTGCACCAGGACGATCGCTCTGTGGTTATTCACGACATTAACCCGCAGGCGCCCACACATCTGCTGGTGATTCCGAAGGAACACATCGAGTCGCTGGATGAAGCTTCGCAGAGGGATGAACCGTTGCTGGGTCACCTGCTACGCGTCGGTGCGCGAGTCGCAAACGAGGCCGGACTTGGGGAATCTGGCTATCGGACGGTAATCAACACGGGTGCAGGTGCTGGGCAATCAGTCTTTCATCTGCATGTGCACGTGCTGGGTGGTAGGCCCATGAATTGGCCACCCGGGTAAAGTAGGACAGACATTCTTGTCTGTCCCTGTCCAGTTGCTTTTATTCTGCAAAGACAGACAGGAATGTCTGTCCTACTTACAGCCGGCAGATTAGCAGCTCGCGTTCGTAGATTGTTTCGGGTGGCAGGCGACTGTGTAAATCCAAAAAGAGTTCCTCGTGTCCCAGCACTTCCTCGCGCCACGCCTGGCGATCAAATGCCTGCAACTCTTCAAACTTCTCTTTTGGAAAATCGAGTCCGGTCCATTCGATGTCTTCATAGTGCGGCATCCAGCCTATCGGCGTCTCTTTCGCAAGTGCACGCCCACGAGCGCGATCGATGATCCACTTCAGCACGCGCATGTTCTCGCCGAATCCCGGCCACATAAATTTCCCGTCAGAGTCTTTACGGAACCAGTTCACGTGAAAAATCCTGGGCGTCTCGGTCAGGGAACGCTGCATCTGGATCCAGTGTCGGAAGTAATCGCCCATGTGGTAACCGCAGAAGGGCAGCATTGCCATCGGGTCGCGACGTACCTTGCCAATCGTTCCCGCCGCGGCTGCGGTCATCTCTGAACCCATTGTGGCGCCGATGTAAACACCTGAGCTCCAATTAAAGGCCTGATAAACGAGTGGCATCGTTGTCGCACGACGTCCGCCAAAAATGATCGCGTCTATTGGCACACCGTTCGGATTTTCCCAATCCGGATCTATGGTCGGACATTGTGACGCCGGGGCAGTGAAGCGCGCGTTCGGGTGCGCAGCTTTCGCGCCGGTCTGTTTTGCGATTTCCGGCGTCCACTTATTTCCCTGCCAATCCAGGCATTCTGCAGGTGGGTCGTCGGTCATGCCCTCCCACCACACGCCACCTTCGGTCGTAAGTGCAACGTTAGTGAAAATAGAATTTTTCGAAAGCGCGATCATGGCGTTTGGATTCGTCTTGGAAGACGTACCAGGCGCGACGCCGAAGAAACCCGCTTCGGGATTGATGGCGCGCAAGTGTCCATTCTCGTCGGGCCTGATCCAGGCGATGTCGTCTCCAACGGTCCAAACCTTCCAGTCTTTGAAGCCGGCCGGAGGAATCAACATGGCGAAATTTGTTTTGCCGCAGGCGCTCGGAAAAGCAGCCGTCACGTAAGTCTTTTCACCCTGTGGATTCTCGACGCCGACGATCAGCATGTGCTCAGCCATCCAGCCTTCATCACGGGCGATGTTTGAAGCTATGCGGAGGGCGAAGCATTTCTTGCCCAGCAGCGCATTGCCGCCATAGCCCGAGCCGTAAGACCAAATCTCGCGTGTCTCTGGAAAGTGAACGATATATTTCTCTTTGTTGCAGGGCCAGGGCACGTCCTCTTGCCCAGGCGTGAGCGGCGCGCCGACTGAATGCATACACGGAACGACGCGTTTAGAGTTCTTATCGATCTCCGCATAAATCGGCAAACCTATGCGCGCCATGATGCGCATATTGACGACAACGTATGGAGAGTCAGTGAGCTGAACGCCGATCTGCGACATGGGCGAACCGATTGGTCCCATGCTGAACGGCAACACGTACATGGTGCGGCCTCGCATCGAGCCGTCGAAAAGTTCTTTCAGTTTTCGGCGCATCTTGTACGGCTCTTCCCAGTTGTTTGTGGGACCCGCACCGTCTTTGGAAAGTGAACAGATGAACGTGCGGTCCTCAACACGCGCAACATCACTGGGATGGGAACGCGCGTAGTAGCAACCGGGCCACAGCTTTTCGTTGAGTTTAGTGAACGTACCCCCAGCTACCATCTGAGCTTTAAGCGCTTCGTCTTCTTCCTGCGAGCCGTCCACCCAGTGGATAGCATCAGGCTTCGTCAAATGGGCCATCTTTTCAACCCAATTGAGCAGATGGGCATTCGTACTCAACGGTACGGATGGGTCGGTCCGCGTCGACCGGCCGGTATGTTTGGCATCTATTTCGGTGCGAGTTGAAGTCATAACGTCTTAATTAGGTGTACTGAGCACTAAACTGGAAACTGCGAGCGGCTACTGACTCTCTTTTCGCGCAATACGACGTTCGTGGGCCAGTTCTCGCACAGCTACGACCATGTCCCTGGACGCGCGTTCGATACGATCCGCAACACTCTCGAGTGTATCAATCTCAGCGGGGACAGCGACCGCAGCGAGCGCGCCTTCGATGAGCTCGATAAGTCGTGTGGCTTCGGTTTCAGCTTCCTGCTCGCCACGGTTCATCTGACGTACTGCGGGATCTGGTTTCATGCCGGTAATACTCGACCCTCAAGCTGACTCGTTTAACTAGAGTCTTACAACACGAAAGGCTCTCCAAGCAAGAGGCGGGCCTGGCATAGTGCCTCGCGGCTCAGTCCTGAGATGAACAATCAAGCTGCCCGCTTGGTCCTTTCAATGCAAATTTAAGCTGCCGCCTTCCAGGCGGCTAGCCCCGCAGGGCGAATAGGCCAGCTGTTTTACGGCTGGTCCAATGGCCCCACCATCCACCTGAGGCCGCTTCAGCGGTCTTGAAGTCCTGACCGAAAAGGTTGGTAAGGCCGTTGAAACGGCCTTGACAGCTACTCGCAGGGTCTCGAACCAGCCGTAAAACGGCTGGCCTATATGCCCTGCGGGCTTGCCTCGTAAACGAGGCACAGAGCCTCGTCGTAATCGTCTCTTCCATTTGGAACCCTTTTGCCTTTGGTTGGTGCATCTGTTAATAGCTCATCAATGCGCGGTAAGCCAGGAAAGGAAGCATTCACCAAAAAAGAGTGGCAGCTAATCCAGTCGCTGCGTACGCCGGCCCAAGTCCAGCGCTTTTTTACGTCCATGCCTTACAACTGGGAGCGCGGCGGTGGGACGCTTCGCTCGTTTCGCGACGTGGTCAAACAAGGTGAGGCCCACTGTCTCGAGGCTGCCGTGGGTGCGGCTGTGATCCTCGAACAGCACGGCTACCCACCCTTGCTACTCGACATCGAGTCAGTTGACCTGCTCGACCACGTAATCTTTGTTTTCCAACAGAACGGCCTTTGGGGTTCGATCGGCCGCTCGCGCGATATCGGCCTGCACGGCCGACGGCCTCTGTTTCGTTCGCTGCGGGACCTGACATGGAGCTACTTCGATCCTTACGTGGATTTTTCGGGCCGTATCAAGGGCTACGGCTTAACCAGTCTTTATGAGTTGGGTAATTACGATTGGCGCTTCTCGCCGCGAAAGATGTCAAAGATTGAGGACCATCTTAGGGCTATCCCACACCGGCCGCTGCGTTCTTCAGACAAGCGATACGAAAAGCTTTTAGCGAGGTATAAACTCTACAAGAAGCGTTATCCGGATCGGTCGCCTTCCTACTATGACAACCGAAGACAGTGGATGCTTTGACGAGACTGTTGATTTTCCATATATCATTTGACATTTCTCATTTGCCATCGCCGGAATGCATCTTGGACAACCAATGACCAGATGCATCTCTTGGAGAAACCAATGAGAATTGAGAAATGATATATGGAAAATCTAATACCCTGGGAA
>JALZOO010000420.1 GCA_030913905.1 Acidobacteriota bacterium | reverse complement strand
CCATAATCGAGCAACCTGCGAGAGTAGGTCGCTTGAGCTAAGCCATATTAGTTCTTTCAAAGACGGCCGAACAACAAAGGGCTGCTCGAAGTGGGCAGCCCTTTCTATTCCGAAGTTTGACCAGTTGCCTAGTTAGGTATGGCAAACACATCATCGCCGATTGGGTTATTGACCTTGATGTCCTTGGCTTTGTATTCCGCGAAAAACGCGCCCTGTGGCATCTCGAGACGTTGCGTGAACTCGACCGGGATGAGGATGCCGTCAATCTCCTTGAACTTCTTGTTCTCAGTTCCGAAGGTATAACCGCCGTAAGGAATCAGGAACGACATTACGCGTCCCGTGGTTGCATCGATGAAGAAATCCGTGGTGTTGCCCTCGGCATCCGAGATGCGGAAAGCGCGCTGCTTCTTTTTGTCAGGCAGCGCGGTCACCGTGTAACCCGCCTGATCGAATTTACCCAGCAGAGGCAAACCAAATTTACTCGCGGGCGGCATCTCGACGCCCGGAAGCGAGCTATAGGCCCGCTCACCATCATAAATCTGCTTAAAACTAATTGCGGGGCGGGCATCGATTTCCAGACGAACCTTGTCCCCTGCGATCACCCAAATAAAGCCGCCGGGAATTGACTGAGTAGAGTTTGGAGCATAGAGGTCAACCGAACCTCTGAGCACCATGCTCTTGAGTGTCTTGAATTTTTCGCCGCCTTGGGCGGCGAGTGCAGCGCGGGCCAGATCGATTGGCGAAGTTGTAGCCGTGATTGTGACGGCTGGAACTGCGACGGCGCCGTTTCCGCTCTTGGCATCGCCTTGCGCCTGAACGCCCGCGCAGATAGCGATAACCACAACCAGAGAGCACAAGCCGTTAGTAAGTAGTTTCATTACAGTATTCCTTTCGGCAACGCGTGTGGTCCCACACCTAATGCCGTTCACCTTGCGACTAGAAATTAAAACGCACCTGCGCAGTAACGCGCCGGTTCCCCGTGCCGCTGCCGCCAAAGCCGCCTCCGCCGCCGCCCCCCGGACCAAACCCGCCAAAGCCACCGCTGAGCGAGGTGCTTTGTCCAAAGAATGGTGACGATAGGTTGCCGACCGGGGGATTCAGGTTGACGTGGTTCAAAATGTTTTGAAAGTTTACCGAGAACTGCATGCTATAGCGCTTTGCTTCCCCGCCGCCGCTGCCGAGCGGTCCACCGAGGGCAGCCATACCCCCACCACCGCGGCCACCGCCACCACCTGGTCCACCCTGCCCGCCTCCGCCGCCTCCACCTCCAGGAACGCGAGGTACTCCAGCGCCTGGTCCGCGACCGCCACCGGCTTGAACCGTTGGTTGTCCTTCCCGGTTGTTGCTGTTTGCGGAGGCCGCCGGCTTGATAGTGCCAAAGTTCCAGGTCTTGCTAATGCGCATGTTTATGGAGAGGAACCCGGGGCCTTCGCCGAAGTTGCGCGGAATCAATTCCTCTCCGGTGGCTGGCCGTAGATTGAAGTTTCCAAACGGCGTGCAGACGATGTTCGCCGGCGGCGCGCTGCAGTTAACGCCCGCTGGAGCAAACGCCGGCCGCTCTGTAAACAGGCGATCGCCGTTGGTGTCCTGGCCGGTGGTGATATTGAATGGTCTGCCCGAGCTCGCCACGATGAACGGATTCAGACTCACCTGCCACCAGGGCAAATTGATCGTACCCGCGAAAGTGAAACGATGGCGCACGTCAAAGCCGGCACGGCCAAACTCTCCGGACAGGTCGTATGAATTAGCCGGAAACATTCCCCCACCCTGACCATCCGTGTCATTGGTGGTCTTTGCCAACACGTAACTCGAAAAGAAAGTCAGGGTTCTGCTGAAGCGGTTATTGAATCCAATGAACAACTGGTTCATGTTGTATCGTCCGCTCGATTCATACTGATAAATCTCGCCGACGTTTCCAAATGGACGCGTGCCGTTTGTTCCGGGTATGGGCGCGTTAATGTCACGCGCGCGAACCACGTGTTGAATACGCATCATGAACAAGCCTGCGAACAACGTGAACCGGTATGGCAACTGTCGCTCGACCTGTGTGCCGCCCATGTAGATAACCGGCGCCTGTAAATCTTCAGCAACGCGCCAGGTAATCTGCTGGTTCACACCCGTCAGACTCGCAAGCGGAGGCACGACCGGAAAACTGTCAAGAGGCGATGCTGTGGGCGCGACGAATTGCCCATTAGCGTTGTAAAGCGGCGCCTCACTTACGAAGAACTGCTGTTGATTCACGCCATTGAAGCGGTTCGCTTGCAGAGTGTTGCTCTCACTAAACCGGTTGTAGAAAACACCGCCACCACCGCGTATGACCATCGTCGGCGGCTTGGTGCTGTTTGCCGCTCCCGGCGACCAGGCAAAAGCAAGGCGAGGTGCAAAGTTGAACTTGCTTCCAATGTTGGTCTGTTTTTCGTAACGCAGGCCGTAGCTAAGCGTGAGGTTAGGTCGAATGCGCCAATCGTCCTGAGCATACACCCCAAAATCCGTTTGACTGACGCTCGCGGCGGGATCTCCTGCCGAGATGTTGAATTGCGACGCGCCGCCGCCGCGTTCTCGAATCTCGACCGGCGTCAGGTTGCGCGGGTCTTGCATTAGCAACACGGTCCTGCGATAGCGCTCGAGACTGTCGACGAAGATCGGTTGGCCCGTTATGGCATTGTTGTTCGCGTCCAAGGTTGGTACGAGACCGCCGGTGAACGTGAAGCTACCGCCGAAGTTATTCGGGTTGATATCGGTAATGCTCACTCGCCGCACTCGACCGCCAAATTTGAGTGCGTGATTTCCCTTCTGCCAGGCAAGGAAGTTCTGCAGGTCAATGCGCTGGTTCGTATTGGTGACGTCACCAACCTGTGAGCCGCCGCTGATGAACGAGCTACTGACGTTAATGGTCGGCCGGGTTATATCGCCAAGACTTTCGGATCGGTTCCGGGAAAATTGAAATCGCGTCTCATTAATCATTGCGGCATTCAGCACCGATGTTTCAGTAAACTGAACTTCCTGCTGCGTAAACGCCGACGTGAAGGCGCGCTCCGGCAAGGAGAATCCGCCCACACCGTTATTGTCCGTGCTCGAACGAGTAAAGCTGTAGCGAGCGAT
>JALZOO010000408.1 GCA_030913905.1 Acidobacteriota bacterium | reverse complement strand
CCGCCACATCGTGCCGCTGATTGCAGAGGACTTACTAAGCCGTAAGCACTAATTCGTTCATGGTTCTTTGATCTTGGTTCTTTGTTCTTTGTTCTTTGATCTTTGTTCTTTGATCTTTGTTCTTGGTTCTTGGTTCTTGGTTCCTTACTTCTGCCTTTTGCCTCCTGCTCCTGCTCCTGCCTCCTGCCTCCTGCCTCCTGCCTTCACTTGATTCCCACAATCATCGAATCCGGTCCAGCCAGGTGCTCTACGCTCGTTTCCTTAAAACCTATGTCGCGCATCCAGTCTGAACAATCACGGCCTGTGTAATCAAAACCGCCTGGTGTTTCAATCAACATGTTGAGACTCATCAGCAGTCCGAACGCATTCTGCCTTCGTTCATCATCGATGAGAGCTTCAAACACGATTAGCGCACCGCCCTCAGGCAGTGCCGCGTATGCTTTTTCGAGCAGCATGCGTTTCTGGTCCAGGTCCCAATCGTGAAGAATGTGTCCCATTGTAATGACGTCCGCCTTTGGTAATGGATCGTCGAAAAAGTTTCCTGGCATAAATTTCAATCGGTCAGCTAGTCCATTCGCCGCCACATATTCTTCAAAGATTGGCCCAACTACCGGCAGATCAAAATTACGGTTACTTTGGTTGACATTGAAAAAGATTCTCCTCCGTCTTAACTATGAATGCTCGCAAAGCCCACAATCGAATCGAGATAAACTTCAACAGCATATCTCAAAGACTCTTGAATATGCCTACGACGACTGGTGCATCGCCCAGGTCGCGCAAAAACTTGGCGACGATTCCGGCTACGACCGTTTCATCGCCCGGGCCCAGTCATACAGGAACGTTTTCGATCCGGGAACCAGCTTCATGCGTCCGCGCATGAACGCTGGTTGGCTGACTCCTTTCGAGCCTCGAGAAGTTGATTTCAACTTTACGGAAGCCAATTCCTGGCAATACAGCTTCTTTGCCCCGCATGACATCGGCGGCTTGATCGAATTGATGAACGGTCCGGAACGGTTTGCCAACAAGTTGGACCAGATGTTTGCGGCTGAAAGCAAAACGACTGGACGCGAACAGGCCGACATCACCGGCCTGGTGGGCCAGTATGCACACGGTAACGAGCCGAGCCACCACGTTGCATATCTGTATAACTATGCCGGACAACCCTGGAAGACGCAGTTTCGCGTGCGCCAGATCATGAACGATCTTTATACCCCCGCGCCTGATGGTCTGATAGGCAATGAAGATTGCGGCCAGATGTCGGCGTGGTACGTTTTGAGCGCCGCTGGGTTTTATCCGGTAACTCCTGGTTCGCCAATCTACGCGATTGGTAGTCCGGTTTTTCCTGAACTTCGTTTCAATCTGGAGAATGGCAAAACATTCGTAATCAAAGCTCGCGGAGTCTCTGAGCGAAACTTCTACATTCAGTCGGCGACGCTCAACGCGAAGCAATACACCAGGTCGTACCTCACTCATGCCGATTTAATGTCCGGCGGCGAGCTGATTTTTGAAATGGGCGCGCAGCCAAACCAAAAGTGGGGCTCGTCTGAAGCTGACGTGCCGGTTTCGAGAATTGTAGATAATCAGATTGTTCCGGCGCCGTTGATTCAAGCAGCAAGCAGAACATTCAAGGACCGCTTGCGGATCAGCATGGAAGTGTTGCAGCCGGTTAACAGCCGTCAGTCGGCGCGTTTTAGTATTCACTATACCCTGGACGGTTCGGAACCTTCGCCGCGGTCACCGCTATTCACCAAAACTTTCTTCATCGATCGCAATACTACAATAAAGGCATTAGCCATCTCGGATGATGACCGGCGCAGTCTGCCAGTCACGTCGAAATATTTCCGTGTCCCTCACAACTGGACCATTAAGCTTTATTCAAATTACAGCTCACAATACACGGGCGGCGGAGACCTCGCTCTGATCGACGGGATTCGCGGCACGACCCATTGGAGCGGCGGCGCCTGGCAGGGCTATCAGGGACAGGATCTTGTGGCGGTCATCGATCTCCAAGCCGTTCAGAAGATCTCCAAATTGGGCGCGGGTTTTTTGCAGGACATCGGCTCGTGGATCTGGATGCC
>JALZOO010000378.1 GCA_030913905.1 Acidobacteriota bacterium | reverse complement strand
GAACGAGCGAAGGTTTTAGATCAGCACACACAGATTAGTCCGATCTAGATGACAAATGTGAAATGCGAAATGGAAAATGCGCTTTTTACTTCCCAACGTATTCCCAGTGCCAGGGCTCGTAGTAGTAAGGGCGAAATCCGAAGCGATCCGCGTTGCGCACCAGCCATTTATAAACTGGAGTCTGAACCTGAATCGCGCGGTTGGGGTCTTTGGTTTCGACCGGTTCACCACCTACGTAAAGATCCAGAGCGCGGCCCGTAAAGTGTGGGCTATTCGTTGCCAGTCCTGCAGTGCCCGCATGAGGGGATTCGCGGCGCAGCTTATCTTGATATTCGCGCGTGCGAAAAGCGGAGATGATCTTCAAATACTTTTCCGCTGGCGCGAGTTCACCTTTCGCGTCATGAGACAGACCCAGCGACTTGTCCTTGATTGCGGCGGCCACCATGCGCTTGTAAGCGGCATATGTCCCGCGCTCGACTTGCCTGAGTTCATCCAGACGCGAAGGATCGTAAAAGTCTGCCACAGGAGCGGTGAGCAGTTGTCCGGGCTCCGCGGGGGTTTTGTCTTTTAGTCGTCTTCCCTGCCATTCGGCAATCATCGCGTAAAGAGAGTTTTCATCGAGGACTCCGGTGGGTACCACGCGCGCCTTTTTCTGCCAACGCTCAAGCACCGAAGCGAATCCGTCGGACGCGACATCGTGCCCAGTATCGAGCAGACGACCGATGAGCGGCTCGTAGAGATACCAACCTCGTTGCGGCTTGGCACCAAATACCCAGTTCAGATCCATGCGCAGCGTTGCATTGCGCGATGCCGCTGGGCTCAGAGAGGACGGAACTGGTCGAACCGCAGAAGTGGTTTTCACACGACGATCATTGGTCGTTTGTGACTGGCCCCGGCTTGTCTTCGCTTGAAACACGAATACTGTTGCCAACGCCAGGGCGACAGCAAACCAAACCGCGATCTGAATCCGAAATTGCTTCATGCTATATGCTTAGTAAAACCAGCAAGTGAGGTTAACTCTCGTTGTCAGGATATCAGATGCTTCGGCGTCGCTGGGGGTTTGACGTGTTAACAGTTTTTAGCAGCCAAAAGGCTACGAAATGAGCGCCGAAGCGCCTTCAATGCGTGTCTTGCCTACAAGACAAATTGCTCTCTATCGGCTTCTTCACCAGCTCGGTCGTCTTTGATCTCTTCGCGATCCGAAGCTAGAGGAACGTTCTCTTCGACTGGAAGATCGATGGCCTCAGCGCCGATCAAGCGATCTAAGGCCTCAACGTTCCTGGTTTGGCCGGCGGCCGCTGCGCGCGCCAAAGGACTCGTAAGTTCTGCCGCTTTCGGCGGCTCGCTGCTGGTATTTGTTGACTGGTCGACCGGACCTTCCCTGTTGAGGTAGTCGTTCTGCTTCCAGAAGGTTCTCACCGCCTCCAGCGGCACAGACCCGGGCAACGTGATCTCCTGCAGTTTCTTTTCGGCAATCGTTAGGCCCTGATACTCCAGTGTCCCTTTTACTTCACACTTGCCAGAAACCATCTCCTTGATTGCGCCGTTCTGAATCTTCAGGACGAAACCCTTGAGTTTGAAAACCAACCGCAGAATGAATTCGATCTTCTTGACAGACCTGTTCTGAATTGTAATTTCGATGTGTGGGCGATGTTGACTGTTAATCGTATGTTCACCGAGTTCAACATTCAATACCGCTTCCGGAGTTTTTTTTGACTCCGCCAACACGTCCTGGAGAACGTTTGCTTTTCTCCACGAAGTCAGGAATATGCCCGGGATGGGGACGTCAAGCAGATCACTGATTTTGGCTGCCAGGTCGGGCATCGCCGCAGTCTTGATGCCTTTTATTTCTTTAGTGACCCTCTCCTGAAACGCGCTCCAGCTCTCTGAAGGCTTGTCGGGCGAGCCCTGTTCCGGAAGTGCGAAGACATCGCGGACACTAACCGATGAATTAGGCATCTTCTCTCCTTATGTTTGTCACAACGTGCGGGCCATCCGTGAAAACCAGATACTTACCTTCCGCAATGTTGGGGCGAAGAATTACGCGGCTATCTATGTTGAGGCCCTTGGCGCCACCTTGCAGTTCTGAACCACCAGGATCCGTGACCGCGCGAAAACTGGTGGCCGGCTTAAATAACGGCATCAGAAGTTTGTAAGCAAAGAGCAATAGCGCCACCACGAGGAGCAATTTCCACCAGTTCCTCCGGGCCGCATCACCAATCGACGTAAGTAACAACGACGAGCTGGATGAATTCCCTTCCGACGACGTTTGCCCGGTCTGATCTCCACCGTTCTGCTCTGCACCACCAGGCCTTGATGTCTGCGTTGTCGGCCCCGCTGGGTTACCCGGCGATGGAGAAGGAGTCACCGCCAAAGGTGAGGTGACACTGATTTCACTCGTGCCACTCCTGACCACAGAAAGCTGTCGTCCATTTCTTGTTCCTGCCACCTCGACATAAGCAGGGTAACTGCCAGCTTCGGAATAGCTGTGGACCGTCTGCGCGTTGCTTTGCCAACCACTGGATGAAGAGCCATCGCCATAGAAGAAACGATACCTCAACTTGTTGTTCCCCGAGTCGGCTTTCGCGGTGAACGTGACGCTATCGCCGGTTTGAATAGATGTCGGACTTGCATTAAGAGTAACGGCAACTCGCGGCGGTGATGACACCTCAACAGACCGGCGAGCGCTCCCGATTGGCCGGATACTGCCACCGGTGGCCAGACCCACATCAACGGCCGCCGGATAGCTTCCTGAAGCTGAATATTTATGCGTCGTTTGCGAACTGTTCTGCCAGTTCCCCGCGCGTGAGCCATCGCCAAACACAAACCGGTAACGAACGTTGGGATCGTTAGAAGAGACACGCGCGTTCAAGGTCACTGACTTCCCTGCTTCAACTGGCGCCGGACTCGCAGAAAGCTCGACCGGTCCCAGCGCTGCGGGCAGCACTTGAATCGGCTGTCGCACACTCCCGCCTAACTGCTTCACGCGTCCATTCTCTGCGGCGCCGATGTCTACATAGGCGAGATATGTTCCGGCGGTCCGATATGCATGGGACGTTTCCGAGCTGTCCTGCCACCCGGTTTGGGTGCCGTCAGCGAATGTGAAACGGTATTTGAGATCAGGATATCGGGAAGTGATCTGGGCTTGAAAGGTTACGGCGCGACCGGCTGCCTGCGATCTAGGCGCAGCTGAAAGTGTGACGCTCGGAACTCTTGCAATCGGAGGGTTGTTGTCATCACCGTATGCCCTTTCCGGTGCCACGACGGATGCGAAGACTTTGTAATGGCCCGTGGCTCGATACTGATGTGAGACGGAGGCTTGCTTTACCTCTCTCCGCGTT
>JALZOO010000316.1 GCA_030913905.1 Acidobacteriota bacterium | reverse complement strand
AGGCCCAACTGCGTGGAATGCTGGGCAATGAGGTTGCTGTGCAGGTCAAAACCACCCAGGGCGACAAAAAACACCTGGCGCTTGATGCCCAGACTGCTACGCGCCGCAATCAGGCTGGCCACCATCTTGAGCTGGTCGGCCAGGCCGTTGGGTGAGGGAAATGTATTGAACGGTGCATTGGTGGGCAGGAAACCAGCCAGCGCGCCAGTGACGGTGCTTTGCGCTCTGATGGCACGCGCCGTCACGCGGTTGTATTCATTTTCGAGCACATGGCTGCGGGGCTGTTGCACCAGCTGAACCATTGCCTGACTGACCGCCCCGGAACCGTACACGTTGGAGGTCAAGCAGGGCTGTCCCATCAAAAATTTTTCATCAAAATCAAGCGAAGATTTTCATTTCCCCAGCCTGCTTTTTTGCGTAGCGCCTTGACGCCGATGCCCTTGAACTGTTTTTTCGCGGTGTTCAATATGTTGAGCACCACATGGCGCACGATGGCCATGTTCTGGGGCGCATGGTCTTTGCGCACGCGGGATTGATCTTCGTTGAACACGACGTCCAGCGTCCAGTGCAGCGTGTTTTCGATAGCCCAGTGGGCGCGTACCGCCTGGGCAATTTGCCTGGCATTGGCGGGCAAACTGCTGATGAAAAAGCGCCGGTCGCAGCTGATTTTCCCGTTGATGTCGCGCGTCTCCTCAATCATGGCGATGCTTGTCAAGCCGCACCACTCGGGCCTTTGCTCCAGCCAGTCAATCTGGCTGCTGACGACGCACCTGCGTGACTCAACGCGCCCATGTCCGGCGTCGGATTCGCTGTAGGTGCCCGCGGATCGCCATGGATACAGGCTTGGCCACTTCTGACGCCAGGAACAGGCGAACATCGTCATTGAGCGTGCCTTGGTTGCCCTTGAGCGCCAGCACATAATCGGCCCCCTTGTCCCGAATCTTTTTCGCAATACTGCGCTGGCAACCCATCGCATCGATCGTGATGGTGTGTCCCGTGACATCGAGCAGATCAAGCAGGGCTGGAATGGCGGTAATCTCATTGGATTTCTCGGCTACTTTTTGTTGCGCCAACACCAGTCGTGAATCTGTTCCAAAGGCACTGACCATGTGAATTGCCGCCGCCCCAGTACAGGCGTTGGCGCTGTTGCACAAGGTTTTGCCATCAATGGCGATAACCTCGCCTGGCACGGTTTGTAGCGAGGCTGCCCAGGCGATAAAACAGCTGCGAAACTGTTCCGGCTCCAGGGCTGCACTGACCCGGGCAAAGGTGTTTTTACAGGGAATACCTGCCGAGAAAGGGAAATACTCGCGCAGAAAATCGAGTTTTTCCTGCCCAAACATGACAAAGTCGCGCCAGCTCTCTGCCCCGCATATCGAGCCGCACAACAGCACAAAAAGAATTTCCTCCAGTGGATACAGCTTTGTGCGCTCTACACGCGGATCTTTCATCTTCCCAAAATGCTCTCGAAATTTCTCCACCACTTGCCCGTCCATTCCCAATGTCTCTAAATTGCCACCAATTTAGGAATGTACGGCACAATATTTTTAGATGGGACAGCCCTGCACGGGAACCAGGTTGAGCTTGACACCCAGGTCCTTGGCCAGCAGGCGCGCCACGTCGGCGTCATAGCCGTCAGGCTGGTTGCTGCTGTTCATGGTGCCGTAGGGCGGAAAATCGACCAGCATGCCGACGGTCAGTTCGCCTTTTTTCTTGATGTCGGCGACGGTCTGCGCGCTGGCAGCGGGCGCCCATGCGGACAGGGTGGCGGCCAGGCCCAAAGCCAGGGCGGCGCCCGTGAAGAGTCGGCGTTGTAGAAGATTGATCATGCTATGTCTCCGGTTTATGGTGAAAAAATACAACTCAAACAATGAAGCTGAAAGCAGTTCAGCGTGACAGTGCCGCGGCCTGCCGGCGCTCCATGCGCGTGGCCACCAGGGACAGCGGCCAGCACAGCACAAAATAAATCGCCGCCACCACGCTGAACACAATCAGCGGCTGAAAGGTGGCGTTGTTGATGATCTGGCCAGCCCGCGTG
>JALZOO010000258.1 GCA_030913905.1 Acidobacteriota bacterium | reverse complement strand
AGTCTGGGCCGCAAACCGACCTATGCAGAGTTCATCCCGGACCTGGCCAGCATGGGCCAGAACGATGCGGAAGAGGAAGCCAAGCGGGTGGAGTTTACCAATCGTTGGGTGACGAGAAGCGATTATAAGGCGCTGTACCCTGACACGCTTTCCAACACCGACTTCGTAAACCAATTAGTAGACAGAGCAGGCGTGGCGCTGGACCGAACCGCGTTGATCACGCAGCTCAACGGCGGCACGACGCGGGCGGAGATCGTCAGGCAGGTAGTTGAGAGCCCGGCTGCTTTTGACAAGTTCTTCAAAGAAGCATTTATCTCGATGCAATACTTTGGCTACTTAAGACGCGACCCGGATGCCGGTGGATATGATTACTGGTTTAACCGGCTGCCGCCAACGCGTCAGGAAATAGACGCGAACCCTGACCTGTACATCTACGACATGGTCGGCGGCTTCGTCTATTCCACCGAATACCAACTGCGTTTCGGCAACCGCAATTACTAAGCAGGAAAATTCAAACGGGACTCAACGAAGTGGCCCGTCGAGTTACGAGTCGGTAGCTTGACGGGCATTCTTCTACCTGGAAGAGCTCGGGCGGAGAGACTCAAACAACCGCTAACCGCAAAGAATCGCAAAGGATTCGCAAAGGAATCTCAAAGGTGCGCGAAGGGGTAGAGCTACAATCGCAACATTCGTGGTGATGCTGCTCATATCTGCTCCGATGTAGTTGCATTTGTTGCTGACAGCTTCACTGGTTAAGATGCGGCATGCGGATCGGAATAGACGGCATCCCGCTCGCGGCTGCCAAAACGGGTGTCGGGCACTACACGTTCGAGCTGGCGCGTCACCTCGCCATTGTTGCTCCGGCTGATCAATTCGAGTTGGTCTCGCCCTTTCCTTTCGTCAGTTCAGTCGCCGATGAAGCCAGTCAACTGCCGTCTAATCTCCGATTCGTTCGCGCCAAAGTAAGTCCTCTGCGAAAGCACTGGTGGACTATTGGTCTGCCGCTCTATGCCAAACAAGTCTCCTACGATCTTTTTCATGGGACCAACTATAACGTCCCCTTGTGGAACAGGCGTCCTACGGTCGTGACTATCCATGACCTTTCTCTGTTTCTACACCCTGAGACGCATGAAAATCACCTGGTGCGGCGCGCGCGACTGCGACTGCCAACCATGACTCGGACGGCTACGCGCATAATCACACCTTCCGAGAGCATAAGGCGCGAGGTTTGCCAGCATCTGGGCGTGAGTGCGGATAAAGTGGTCACGATACCGGAAGCAGCGCGACCAACCTTCAAGCGAAAGTCTCCAAGTGAAACACTGGCCACGCGCCGCAGACTGCGAATAGAAGACCAGTTCATACTGTTTGTCGGAACCATCGAGCCGCGGAAAAACCTAATCACACTTCTTCGTGCGTTCGATGAAATCATGCGTTCGACGTCGTTGCGTCCGCAGTTGGTCATCGCCGGAAAAGAAGGCTGGCTTTCGGACGACTTGTTCGCTTATTTGCATCAGACGGCAGTCGATCGCGTTCGTTTTACCGGTTACATTGCTGATGATGAGCTGGCAGCGCTCTATTCGTCATGCAGTGTTTTTGTCTACCCGTCTCTCTACGAAGGATTTGGTTTGCCTCCATTGGAGGCGATGGCGTGTGGTGCGCCGGTAGTCACGAGCCGTATTCCCAGTCTCGTAGAGACAGTTGGAGACGCTGCGCGGCTGGTCGATCCGATGGACGTTAACGGCCTGGCGCAAGCCATCGTGAAAGTTCTTCAAGATCCTGGCGAGCGTCTGAGCTTGTCGGCGGCGGGTCAGTTACGGGCTACGCACTTCACCTGGGAGAAGGCAGCCGCGGCAACGTTGGGGGTTTATACAGAAGTTCTGGAAAACAGAACCAAGGCAATGTCGCAGAGTCTGAGCTTTTAGTTGAAACCAGCAGGCGCAAAAAAGGCCAGCTCGCGAGAGCTGGCCTTGAAACTCAATGGTCGTTAGGTTCTAAAACCTCACCTTCTGATATTCATCTGAATAGATGAAGCCACCGACCATCGGACCAATCACTTCCGGATGCTGCTCCAGACGATAATCATCCGGATATTGGTTCAGCCTTTCCATCCAATAGGGGAAACCGGTCGGGTCTGGATCTCTACGCAGGAACCCAAAGTACTGCATTGAGACAAAGGCTTCACGGAAATACTTATCGTAGACAGGTCCACTCTCAATCACCGTGCGGACTACCTCGGCCCTGGTTTTTCCGGACTGCAAGTCCGACACGAGTTGTGAGCGATTCAAATTTACTCCTGCCGTGTCGACGAGCTTATTGACGAAGTCTGTATTTGAGAGTCCATCGTAAAGCGATTTGAATTCCGCACGCTGCACCCACAGATTAATGAACTCAACTCGCTTAGCCTCTTCTTCGGCGTCGGTTTTGGCCATCAATCGCATGTCAGGGATGGCTTCCGCGTATTTGGGTCGGCGTCCCAGACTTGCAGCGTAGAACCGGTAGACGAAATAACCCTTTCGGAGCAGGAACTCGTTCGAATAGAAGAAACCAGCTGCGACCCTGATTCGCTCCTCGACCATCGAACATTGTGGATCAGCCGCACAGTTATTCAGGCGGGCATTCCAATAATCGAACCCGCCGGCGTCTGGAAACCGGTTAAGGAAATCAAGATACTGTTGCTGAACGAAAAAGTCTGAATCGTGAATTGTGACGGGTTGGGTTGTGCCGGGTCTGAGACGGAGCGGCTTTACCTTAACATCACCGTAAAAGAGATCAGAGGGCAGGCCTGGATCTTCGGTAACAAGTCGTAACGTCGGTTGATTCTGAGCAAACGCAGCAGTGCCGCCGAGCAAAACAAGGCTAAGAACAATAATAAAATTTCGCATTTGTTGTCCCCTTTGAAGCAGTTCTAACCGGGGCGTGGATTCTACAAAATAGTCGAATGTGAGTACGTAAGTCTGGTCAATCTCAATCAGCCGACAATGCCGAATCCTAACTTGCCGTTTCATCTCTGTCAACGAGAGGTGTCTGATTTCTCACGGGTTTGGTCAATCAAGGGCGGTGCCCTGCATCGATAACATAGGAACCCTGGTAACCGCGAACGTTGGACGAACAGCAGGCAAGACGGGTTGTATCAGCCAAAACTTTCCACCGGCTCAGTCGGTCTGCGGGCTATGGCGATAATTGATATGCCAAATGGGAGATCGATGACACTCATGATCCGGCTCTCAATACTAAGCAGCCAAACGAAGAACCCATTAATCCACGCTGGAGGCATAATGTAAGAAACAGATGGACTATGTGATATTCCAGTTAGCTTCTGCCAAAGCCTGAACATTAGAATTGGAAAAAACAGGATTGAAATATAGTAGCTGATACGTTCGAGTTCGAAGCCTGATAATGATAGTTTCGCCTTGATCTGTCCTGACGTATAACGGCGGTGGTGGTGTAGCGCTTCATCGTGTTCCGACCACAAGAATCCGTATGCCGGCACCGTGGAGATAAGCAGGCCGCCGGGTTTTAGGATCCGGTGAATCTCTTTCAACGCGTTCAAATCATCCTTGAAATGTTCCAGCACATCCAAAGCTGTGACTACATCAACGCTGCCCGACCGCAGCGGGATGGCGTCAGCATGACACTGGACAACCGTATCCACATTTCGCACGCGACAAAAATTGAGCGCCTCGAGTGACCGGTCACCTCCAACGACATTGCAATCCTTTGCGAATGAAACCAGGTTTAGTCCGGTCCCGCAGCCTAGATCGAAAAGCAAGTGTTGTTTATTTTCAATGTGGTGCGAGGCGAGCACCCGATGCAGTAGTTTACGCCGGCCGATAAACCACCAATACCGGTTCTCCAATTCATACATTTTCTGGTATTCGTCTACATTCATGAACTTTTATCAGCGATCCTCAGCACTAACCGGCACGGCTACAGTTTTGTTAACCAACCCTGCCTGGGGTAAGTTAACCCACACTGCGAGCCATCATGCTTCGCCTTCGCATTTAAGACTTAAAACCGACGTGGCCTATCGATAACCTGTTTCTTCTACATGAACAGTAAAGAGTTTGCCAAACGAATTTCTGACTTAAGCGTTCTGCGTCGGATTCCATTTGACCACAGCGTCAAAGAAGCACTCTTCGTTTTTACCATTAGCCGGGTAATCATCTTCGCGATAGCAGTGATTGTTGGACAAGTCGCGGTAAATACGGAAGGGAAGCATTTCTATCAGGACATCCTTGATCCGGTTATCTCGTTTGATAAGGCTCCGGTTGGCCGCAAGTTGCGACAAGCGATGGCCAGAGGAGACGCGAGTTGGTACTGCGCGGTCGCTGAGGATGGTTACGAACATCAACCTTTCGAGGTCGCGCAGCATAAGTGGGCCTTCTTCCCTTTGTATCCGTTAACCTTGCGGTTAGCTGCCACCATAACGGGCGAGTATTTGGTAACCGGTGCTGTGTTATCCAATCTCTTCTTTTTTCTTGCGATTGTTTTATTGCATAAACTGGTGGGCGAGTGGGGATACGATACGTTAGTCGCAGACCGGTCCATATTTTATCTTGCAATTTATCCAACAAGTTACTTCTTCTCGCTCAGTTTCACCGAATCATTGTTTCTGCTGCTTACGGTTGCCAGTTTCCTGGCGGCGCGGCGTGAGCGTTGGTGGTGGGCATCAGTGCTCGGCGCCTTAGCTTCGGCAACGCGCAGCGGCGGTGTGCTCTTGTTGCCTGCGTTGGCCGTTTATAACCTGATGCGTTACCGATCCTGGCGACCCAGGAAGTTGCTCCCGCTGCTATTGATACCCCTGGGACTCGTCGCGTTTATGGTCTATTTGAAGATCATCACAGGTAACGCGTGGGCGTTTCGCGAAGTGCAGGCAGCGTGGGGGCGCCAATCCGGATTCTTTTTAACGCCCTTGCTGGAATACCTGAAGAAGCCGGCCGACGTGGCTTTTCCCTGGAATCCAATGTTGTTGAACTTTGCTGCGGCACTGATGGCATTTGGCTGTGCTTATTATCTCATGAAGCGGCGCGAGTGGGCGCTCGGCCTTTACACACTCCTATCTGTAATAGTGCCTCTCTCATCGCTGTCGTTGCAGTCTCTGGCTCGCTACATGTCAGTAGTGTTTCCGATTTTTATTGTCCTGGCTTTATGGGGAAAATCACCGAGGGTGGATCAAACAATTCGGGTTGTCTTTATCGTTTTGTTTGCTTTGATGACTGCGCTATGGGCTGCGCATGTCAGTCTGGCGTTGTCGTAGCCGGTAAACATCAAATCTCCGTTTTATTCTTGCGAGTTTTTCGGGTTCTCCTTCCAGGCCATTCGCTCGAGGCGACCAGCCAATAGGTAGGCAGTTGTAACGCGTGACAAGCAACTATCGGAAACTGTGGACCAGGCGGCGCAGCGACTTCGCGGCAATAGCCGCGATAGCTGCATTTTTCGTGCTCTTCTTTTGGCCGCTGCTCTTCGGCGATAATTATTTCGTTACCAGCGACGCATTCTTTTATTCCTATCCGTTACGCACAACCGCCTGGAACGCCCTCCACCAAAGATCGCTTCCGTTGTGGACACCGCTGTTGTTGAGTGGATATCCACTGATTTCCATGGGGCAGATCGCACTGGGTTACCCGCTGACCTGGGGCTATGCGTTTATGCCTGGTTACAAGGCGGAAGTAATCTACGTGCTGGCGCCTTTTCTACTCGCTCCCACCTTCACCTACTTCTATGCACGGGAAATCGGACGCAGCCGGTTAGCGTCATTGCTGGCGGGATTAGCATTTGGGTATGGCGGCATGATGGCCGGCATGCTTTCAAACAGCGGTTACACGACGAACTCAGTCATGTGGCTCCCGCTGATCTTGGTTGGCATTGAGCGTACGCGAACTTACCCATTCGCTCATTGTGTCATCTGGACGACGGGCGCATACACAATGTCTGTGTTGAATGGGCACGGGCAAACCTTCATGTATGTCGGTCTAATCGCGCTGGCCTACGCGGTGTTTGTGGCGTTTGCTTTGATGCCCAGCGCTGAAAGGCGCAGGGGGTTACGCGAACTCCTCACCCTACAACGGTTGAAACCGCTGGCAGTGACGGTAACGGCAATACTCGTAGCAGCAGGCATTGCAGCACCTCAGATTCTCGAGACTCTGCGCGCAACACAATTCAGCATTCGGCGTTCATTGTCCTACGAGGTGTTTGTCGAAGGTTCGTTTCATCTCACGGCGATGCTGAAGTCTGCAGTACTGCCGTTGCATTACGATTTGGAGGTAACTACATACCTGTCGCCGTTGGCAATTTGCCTTGCTGTTTTTGCGGTGGCAAGCGTCCGTCACTCGGCGCGAGACCCGCGCGTCTTCTTCTGGGCCGCCCTTGCTTTATTAGCATGGCTGCTAATGCTCGGTGGTAACAACCCGCTCTACAGATTGATTTACCATGTTCCTCTTTTCAACCGCTTCCGCGTCCCGGCGCGTCACTCCTTTGAATGGACATTTGCGGCTGGCATTCTCGCTGCCTATGGATGGGATGCAATCAGTGATTGGATTAATCAAAGGACCAGTAATACGATCGGCATGGCGCGACGCTGGCCCAGATGGCTGGGATTAGGTGCCCTGGTATTGGCACTACTGGTCGGCTGCTTCTGGTGGAGAGCCGTATATTCATCGTCCGAGCCGATGTTCTATGCCCGCACCGGATATCCAGCCGCGCGTTACCTTTTGTGGAAAGCCGGTTTCCTGCTCACACTTTTCACCGGCGCGTGGCTAAGTTGGCACGTGGTTTCTCATCGTTGGCGTACAGTACTGCTGACAACAGCAATTGTGCTTGCGTGTTTTCCGGAACCTTACATGCTGATTTCTCGCTGGTGGTTCACCGCGGCAAAACCTGAAAGTCGCTTCGCTGTGGTTTCGCCGTCCACACGCTTCCTTCAGCAGTATCCACCGGACCAGAATCGTGTTTATTCGCGGGTTAATTTATTTGTAGAGGAGAACTCGCTACACCCTTCGGTTGATCCGCTGAATTTGACGGCTATCCATGGACTACAGAATGTTGGCGGTTATGAACCATTAATCCTGGAACGCTATAGC
>JALZOO010000255.1 GCA_030913905.1 Acidobacteriota bacterium | reverse complement strand
GCTTACCAGTTATAAATCTTACCGGGCTCCATCACGCCCAAACCAGGAATACCCAACGCATTAAGCTCATCGATTATCGTTTGGCGGTAAGCAGGCTTTATGTGCACCGCCAGAATATCCAAACCGTTGTGATTCAATTTGGTGAGCTCTCGGTTGAGAGAAGCAGGTGTGAAATGGCGGGACACTTCAGCAAGCTGAGCCATAGAGTCGGGGAAGGAAGCTTCGATTAGCAGGGCCTGCACCTTTGGGGTGCGATTGATCACTTCCCAGAAGTCGTCGGTCTCTGATGTGTCTGAACTGAACGCAACAGTAGTGGGGCCGTCAGAAACAATCAATCCAACAGTCGGGACGATGTGGTTAACGTTGACCGCAGTCACCGTCAGATGGGCAACCTTGAATTCCTCTCCCAAAGGGATCGGAACATACTCCATGACGGGACCGTAATCGTTCTTGAGCTCCGAAAATCTTGGGTAGACGTTCCAGTTAAAGATGTCCCGCTCCAGCAGCTCGATCACTTCCGCGGTGGCGTAAACCCGAATCGGACTCTCCAGGGTCGGATAAAGATCGTCTATGAAGATCGGCAGACTGGCAATGTGATCCATATGAGGATGGGTCACCAGTATGTCGCGAACCTTCTCCCGTTGTTCCGCGCTGAGTGCCAGGGCGATGCTACCTGCGTCCACGGCAACACATTCATCTATAAGAAAACAAGTCAGGCGTTGTTCTGAAGTTGCGTGGCCTTGCTGATCGAAGGTGCTGGGTAGGAGTTGAATTCTCACTGGTCAGTTGGGGGATGAACGATGTTCGTGACCGTCAGTATATTCCAATAGCCTAAAAATCGGCGAACTTTATGTTTCGTAACTTACCTGCCGGTAGCCCGTAATTGTGTGAGTAAATCAGCCAGAGCCTGCCGGTAAGCCGCTTCGCGCTCATGTGCGTCGGCCGCCCTAATACCCCGCGCGACGCGACTTCGATGGAAGGCGAGTTCGCTGGCTGTTTGATTCAGCCGCCGGGCGGCCTGCCAGCTACTCAAGCCGCCGCGTGAGAAGGCGTTGAACGAAGCTCCCATGCGGCCGGTGATCGTGCAGAGTTGTTTATATTCCAGCTGGGTAAGTAATCCACCCTGAAGGTCTGGGCCAAGATGCTCTCGCACCACTTGTCCTTCGCGACGGAGTGCCAGCGCAATCACGACGAACATAATGAAAAACGCAGGCACCATTATCAGGATGTAGGTCAGTATGAATCCAGCTCCGCCAAAAATAACAGCGGAACCGTTCCAGATGCTGTGCATTGCAATTGCCGCTAACAGACCAAGGATCGGCGTGATGAACTTGACCGCCATGTTATTCGACTGGCGCGCCAGGCCCAGGCCAATGCCCGTCAGGCTGGTAAACATTGGGTGGGAGAAGGGCGCAAGGGCGCCGCGCAGTATGAAGACGAGTGTCAGCCCTTCGCCTCCCATCTGCATGACCGCTCGCCCGTAGTACTGAATGTTTTCCGTCATCGCGAACCCGAGCCCGGCCATCGCAGCATAAACAATGCCGTCGATGACACCGTCAAACTCATCCTTCTTCCAGAAGAAAAAGATAAAAAGAATTAGTGCCTTGGCCGTCTCTTCGACAATCGGAGCGGAGATGACAGCCCCAAAAGTTTCGCCCGCACGCATATCGTCCGTCATCACTGCTACGGTGAGGCTACTCGCGGTATTGATTATGAAAGCGAAAAACACCGCGACCAGTGCTCCCCAAAAGAAAGCAGTGGCCAGCATCCAGTAAGGCTCTGATTCATACCGGTCGATCCACAGCACCAGCAGAAGATAGATAGGAACCGGCAGAGTCGCGGCGACGACACCGATCAACAGCCCGACTATTCCAGTCTCCACTCCAATCAACAGAAGCACCAACAGTCCCAGTAGCACCGCTATCAGGATAGCTATGATGGCGCCAATGATCTTGATAGCGCTTGTGCTTCCGCGGCGCGCGGCTGGGCCCCGAGGGGCGAAATTCTGGTTGGGCGGATTGTTCATCATGGGCGATGTTTGAAAGGGTCGGATTGTAAACCGGTATCAGCGATGCGCGAGAGTATATAGTACAGCCTGATTGGAGAGCGAGAGTTATTCAAGCGGTTAGAATTCAATCTCACCGCGCGCAGGTCTGAGCGCGTCCCCCGTCGATCGAGTAAGTTGCTCCGGTTATCCAGGAAGCACGTTCGGAAGCGAGAAAAAAGATCAGTTCAGCAATCTCTGACGGTTGGCCGACTCGTCCGAGCGGGTGAGTGCCGCGTGAGTGTTCGAGAAAGGCGTCGTACTGCTCCTGCGTCATGCCGCCTCGTTTGTGAATCTCGGTGACTACTACCCCAGGATTCACGGCATTAACCCTGACTCCCTTACTCGCAAGTTCCAGAGCCGCGCACCTCGTTAATTGGTCGAGGCCGGCTTTAGAGACACAGTAAGCGAGGACGCCCGGAAACGCCCTGAGTCCGGTTACACTCGAGACATTGACAATGTTGCCGCGCGTCGCAATCAGCGCCGGCAAACTTTTCTGCATGAGAATAAAAGCTGTTCGCAGGTTGATGTTCATCATCGCGTCCCAGGCTTCCGGCGTCGTCGTTTCAACGGTTCCGGAAGAAATATGGCCGGCGGCGTTTACCAACGTGTCGATGCCGCCGAAGCGCTCTATTGTTTTTGTGACGATGCCTTCGATTTCCTCTTCGCGGGACAAGTCGGCGCGAAGGGCGAGACACTCAGTCCCCGATCCGGCAATTTCTGTTTTCAACTTGGCCAGTGCCGATTCGTTTCGGCCCACGGCGGCGACAGTCGCACCTGCGGCGGCGAACCGCAAAGCGGTTGCTTTCCCAATACCCGAGGTGGCTCCAGTAATGAGCAGAGTTTTTCCGGCGAGCTCTTTATCCATATGTTCCCTTCGCGATCCGGTAGCTTAAATAACGAGGCGGCAATCATATATTGACAGCGCAATAGCAAAAAGCTGACTATTGCAGTTCTAATTGGGCGCGGCCGCGTTTAGTCTACCTGCCAGCGGCAAAATAGCGCGGTCCAGGCTACATCCTGAGAGAAACAGAATTTGCGCAACGAACCAGCCAGCGATTTCTTTGCGAGAACTGCGCAACACGGACACGGTTCCGCTGAGGCGTCTCACCGGCGCCCGTCGCGGGCCAGGATGCCTTCGAGCGCCGGTTACTTGATTGGTGCCTTCGTGGCCGCGTTAGCCTTGTTTGCTGCGCTGTGGTGGATGCTTGTCAGCGGGGGCGACGAATCCCCGTGGATACCGGCCGGGCTGGCGGCTAGCGTGGTCTTGCTTGTGGCGCTATCAGCGCGCGAAGTTGTTATGCGCCGCGCGTGGACTCGTTATCTGCTCGAACAGGGTGGCGATCCGTCGGGGAGAGGCAAGCGTGACACTAAGAGTGGTTCGAGAAAGTCGCAATCCACGTCGTTGCTTTCGGGAGCCTGGCGAACTATTCAAAAACAATCGGAAGAAGCTGAAGCCTCCTCAACACCCGAACCTCACTTCGAAGTTTTTAACCTTTGCCAGGATTATCTGACGTCAAGCGAAGAAGCATTGCAATCAAATAGTCTGCCTACGGAAAAAAGAATCGCACTCAAAGCAGGCCAGGAGCGCGTGCGAGCGCTGCAAAAGCACCATCTCATAACATGGGCCAGAGATTCGTCTCGCGCTCTTACGCATGAGGCACAACAACGCGGCCGTATCTCTGATAAGATCGAGTCTGCAAATCGTGCTCTGCATTGCCTGGAGTCGGCGCAAAAGGTTTATCCGAATGAAGTGGAACTTAGGGAGTCGACTGTGGCGATCCACGAGTTCATAGCTTCGGTCAAAGTGGCGCACTGGGTAGAATTAGCTGAGCGTTCGGCCTTCAAAGGACATCACCGACGTGCGATTGAGCGCTACAAGGACGCACTCTTTTATTTGAATCGAGATACGGTGAGGGATGAGGTGCGCATCCCGGGTACAGAGCGAATTAGTCGGGAAATTGAGTTATTGCGCGGCCGGCTGCGAGACCAGAAGGAGAGTGACACTACGCGTTCCTAGCCTGAGGAAAAAGCAGGAGGATTCTGACAATGATTTCGCCCCGCTGTCCGAAGTGTCGCAGTTCGCGAATAAGGAAGGGCTATAAACCTACCCCCTTAATCCTGCGTCTGTTTGGCATCCACTACCTTTTGTGCAATCATTGCAACCTATTGTTTACCGGGTTTGCTGTTCCTGGCAGCGTCGGTAGGTCGAGGCGAAGAGGCCCCGCAAAACAGACGCAGCAAGGAGACTTACGGCCCAGAGGATTTTTCACGGGCCAGGGATAACAGGGTTGATTTTCTGATTTGGAAAGGCATCGATCCCCTCTCTTCACACATCTTTGAGAGTTGAGGAATTTGCGGTTTTCGAGGTTATTATGAAGAGAAGTTTGCTTCCCGTCGCAATGCTGGCGAGTTTGATTTTCCCGTCGGTTGTAAGGCCACAAGAGCAGCAGGGTTCGTCCCAAGCCCCAAATCAGGGGACCTCACAGCCATCGTCCGTCGATAACCAGGGAATCAGAAACTATCTGCTTGGCCCCGGTGACATGATTGACGTCAGAGTCTTTGGTCAGCCCGACCTAAACTCGGTGGCCGAAGTGGATAGCGACGGCAATATCAGCTCACTTCCATTTCTCGAAGCCCCGATTCCCGCAAAATGCCGCAACGAGAAAGAGGTGCAAAAAAGCATCGCCGCGGCCTACGAAAAATATCTGAAGAAGGCGCAAGTGAGTGTGCGCATCACGGGGCGAAATAGCCGGCCGCCGGCTACGGTGTTTGGCGCGGTGCGTCAACCGACGCGGGTGCAGATGCAACGCAGGGTCAGACTTAACGAGTTGATGGCTGTGACTGGTGGTTTTACCGAACGTGCGGCAGGGACCATCCAGATTGTTCATACAGAACCGATGATGTGCCCGGCGCCGGGCGAAGAGAAAGAGGCGGTGGCCATAGACTGGAGCAACCCTGAGTTAAAGGTTATTAAGATTTCCGATCTGCGAAGCAACAAGGCCAACTCCAATCCTTTCATACGACCGGGCGACTATATCCTCGTCACTGAAGCTGAACCCGTTTACATCACAGGCGCCGTTGTTTCTCCGCAGGGTGTGTACATGCGTGAGCACCTGACCCTGGGCCGCGCGCTGGCGATGGTCGGCGGCGCATCGAAAGTAGCGAAGACAAACGACATCCGCATCTACCGCCAGAAACCCAACACCGGGGAACAAGAGACGATCCACGTGGATTACGCGGCGATCAGAAAAGGCCAGAAACCGGACATTGCATTACAGGCCTATGACATTGTTGATGTGCCCGAAGCTGGACTGTTGTCCGCTGGTCGCCTGGGCCAAACACTCCTGAGTGCGGTCACAGGAAGTCTTGGGTCCGCGCTTTCACTTCCCTCAGGGCTTCCGACGCGGGTTTTATACTAGTAAATTGTTTCGACAGGTTGGGTAAAGACGATGAACAGCAAAAGCACCCTGGCTTCTAATCGACGGCGCAGAAAGATGTTTACCTTTCTTTGGATCGCCGCGTTGTCGGCCGGCATTATCGCTTTGCTCTACTGGGAAATGACGGCCGTACTCTACATTCTCGCCACGCTTGGCGTAACTGCGCTGTTAGTGGTTGTAGCTCTTTCTGACTTGTCAAAACACGAAAAGACTTCGAACGATCCTCCTCGTGTAAACGATTCTGCCGCAATTGGGAGTGGAATAACGTCGACCTTCGGAACTAAGTGACGAACCCTCGGCTGTCATTTCGCTCTTCGTAATGCGTCAAATTTCCACACTTTATCTCTCGTTGTTCCATCAGTTTTTCATCAAGTTTTTGTCAACATCAAGCGGTTGAAAGTTTAATCGGACTGTTGCATAATCCGGCTGCGTTCACCTCCCCGGTGAACGAAGCGGTCGCGTGGGGTGAGGACACGTGGCCTTAGGGTGGGGGCTGTGGGAGGCCCCCGCCCGCTTTTGTTTTTAGGTGTCCGACTTACAGGTTGTTTCTTTGAATTCTGAAGTCTCTATTGACGTACCCTCGATTCAGCGTAAAATTCTCCGACTTAAATCACCAGGGGAGAAAAAGAACGGACGTTGTAAGTCGCCGTCCGTGTGGGCCATATGGTTCTTTCCGAGAGATCAAGGCGAAAGTTCAAGCTCTGGTTACTTAGGGGCCTAAGAGAAGCCGGAGCATTACGTGAGGGTCCAGGCACGGCCAGTCCACATAAGCAACATCGATGGTGGAAGGTTATGTGTTTGACGGGCGTCGATTACTTCTCGACACTCGGTTACCAACCCGGCATCGCATTTCTCGCGGCAGGCGCACTTTCTCCAGTCGCCACGCTCATTCTAGTGTTGCTGACACTCTTCGGTGCACTACCGGTCTACAGTAGAGTAGCTGCTGAGAGTCCACACGGCGAAGGCTCGATCTCCATGCTGGAGCATCTCCTTTCAAGGTGGAAGGGCAAGCTTTTTGTACTAGTTCTGCTGGGGTTCGTAGCTACTGACTTCATCATTACCATCACGCTCTCCGCCGCTGACGCGACTGCACACATTATCGAGAATCCGTTTACGCCCGAAGTGTTTCACCACCAGGTCGGTGTCACGCTAGTTTTGGTTGCACTCCTTGGCGCGGTCTTTCTTAGAGGATTTAAAGAGGCCATCGGTATCGCTGTAATCCTTGTTGCAGTCTATTTACTTCTTAACATCATAGTAGTGGGGTTTGGCTTATATGAATTGCTGACCCATCCTTTCCATTTTGCAGAATGGAAACGGGCGATGTTCCAGCATCCCAGTGTCAACGGCAGGACCTGGATGATATTGGCAATTTCGTTAATGCTCTTTCCGAAACTTGCACTTGGGTTATCAGGGTTTGAGACCGGGGTCGCGGTGATGCCCCTGGTCAAAGGCGATACCGACCTTAGCAGCGAGGACTTGGAAGATATTCACTCCACCAGAACGGGCCGGGCCCCTGAGGATAGGATCAAGCGACTGCTTGCGGGGCGCATCAAAAACACTCGCAAACTACTGCGCACCGCCGCTCTAATCATGAGTGTGATGCTGATCACCAGCAGTATGGTCACGGCCACACTAATTCCAGCAGAGAAATTCCAGGAAGGCGGAGAAGCGAATGGACGGGCACTCTCGTATCTTGCGCACCACTTCTTCGGCGACATTTTCGGCACTGCATACGATCTCAGCACGATCGCCATACTCTGGTTTGCCGGGGCTTCCGCCATGGCTGGGCTATTGAACATCGTGCCGCGTTACCTGCCAAAATACGGTATGGCCCCGCAATGGGCCCAGGCCGCGCGCCCGCTGGTACTCGTTTATACAATTATTGCCTTAGCAGTGACTCTCATCTTCAAAGCTGACGTCGACGCTCAGGGGGGTGCTTACGCAACCGGAGTTCTGGTGTTGATGACTTCGGCGGCGATTGCGGTAACGCTGGCAATGCGCAGGCGAGGTGAAAACTGGATTCCGTTTCTCCTTATCGCGATCATCTTTGCGTACACGACTCTGCAGAACATTCATGAGCGACCGGAGGGAATCAAGATCGCCTCGTTCTTCATCCTGGCAATAGTGGTGGCCTCGCTCTTCTCACGCGTTTGGCGCACCACGGAACTGAGAGTGGAGCACGTCGAACTGGACGATCTCGCGCGGGAGTTTGTTCGACGGGCGGCAAAGGGAACCGTACGGATTATCGCCAACCGCCGCGACACAGGAGACGCGCAGGAATACGAGATTAAGGAACGAGAAAAACGCGAAGACAATCACATCCCGTCGGATGAGCCGATTCTTTTCTTCGAAGTCACACCTGGTGACGCTTCCGAATTCTCAGGTGTATTGAACATCCACGGTGAAAGGGTGGATGGCTATCAAGTGCTGCGCGCAGTATCGCCGGCGGTTCCAAATGCCATTGCTGCGTTTCTGCTTTTCCTGCGTAATGAAACCGGGAAATTACCACACGTCTATTTTGGCTGGAGCGAAGGGAATCCGCTGTCATACCTACTGAAATACATAGCATTCGGCGAGGGCGACACCGCTCCCGTCACCCATGAAGTACTGCGCCAGGCAGAAAAGGATCCAGAGCGGCGTCCTATTGTCCACGTCGGCGGCTGACCCGCACCCGGTATTCGGACGTATGTCCGTAGATTCATTCATCCTACTGGCACTCGGACTTTGCATCCCACCGGATTCGCTATCGTTTCCTTAAGGTCACAACTTCAACTGAACGAGTCGCGCACCTTCTTCCTCAACAGATAAATTAGTATTGCCAGGGCAATCGGCACTCCCATTATAGCTCGGGGTTCAGTTCCTATCAGTGTGTTCGCCACATCCCCAATTAAGTTGATTGCAATCAAACCGATCGCGATCTTGTGTCCCCATGCTGCTCGACGCCAAAGCCCAAGGGCTGCCGCGGCGCAGGAGATCGAGATAACGAACAGCAATACAGCCCCCCACGCACCCAGATCGTGGAGATGTTTGTAGGCTCGAGGATTAGCGCGCCACATCGGTTCAAGGAAGCTGCCAGGGAAAAGTAGCGACGCACTTGCTATGGAGCTAATTAGCGCGCCCACCATGAAGAAAACGCTA
>JALZOO010000240.1 GCA_030913905.1 Acidobacteriota bacterium | reverse complement strand
CATATTGTCACGGTTAGTGGGGCTGAAATCGATAATGGAACAATAGTGATCCGCGACGGCAAGATCGAGGCTCTCGGCGTGAACGTGAATGTTCCTTCCGGCGCTCAAGCAATCGATGCAAGCGGACTTTGGGTTTATCCCGGAATGATCGATGCGGGAACCTCGATGGGCCTGGTAGAAGTTCCGCAAGGGGCACCCGGCACTGTTGACACTGCTGAAGTCGGTGAGTTGAATCCAAATGCAAAGGCGATTATTGCTGTTAATCCACACAGTGCACACATCGCGGTCACGCGCGTCGATGGCGTCACCAGCGCCGTGTCGCTTCCTGTCGGCGGGTTGATCTCGGGTCAAGCGGCCATCCTCAATCTGGTCGGGACAGCGCCGATGGAGATGGCGGTCGTGCCTTACGCCGCGCTGGTCATTAATTATCCACGCACGAGCACAGGAGGCGGTGGCGGATTCTTTGCGGAGCGACAGCAAACAAACCTGACTGAAGTCATCACTGCCGCAAATCGACAAGTGGAGCAGATTCGGAAAATGCTGCGCGACGCCGAAGCCTATGGCCGGGCCCAGGATGCCTACGCGAAAGATAGAACGCTGCCGCGACCCGATCAGAACGTCGTGATGGAGTCGTTGGTGCCTTACGTTCGCGGAGAACGCCCGGTAATCTTTCGGGCCGAGAGGGAAACTGACATACGCGGAGCTATTCGATTTGCCGAAGAGATGAAACTGAAACCAATCGTTCTGGGCGGCGATGACGCGTGGAAAATTACCGGGCTTCTGAAAGAGAAGAATGTGCCCGTGATTCTGACTGGAATACTCGATTTGCCGGCGCGCGAAGACGACTTCTATGACACGCTTTATGAGAATGCTTCAAAGTTGCAACAGGCGGGCGTCCGCTTCTGCATTTCCAGCGGAGACAGCGGTGCAAACGTCCGTAATCTGCCCTTCTATGCAGGCATGGCGGCTGCATTCGGACTGCCGAAAGCTGAAGCTTTGAAAGCAGTCACTCTTTACCCGGCGCAAATCATGAACGTAGCGGATCGGCTCGGCTCAATCGAGGTTGGCAAGATTGCGAATCTGGTCGTGACTGATGGCGATCTGCTTGAAACACGTACGGATGTTCGTTATCTCTTCATCGACGGGCGCCAGGTGCCGCTCGTCAGCCGTCATACCGAATTGAACGACGCCTTCAAGAATCGAAAGTAGACTCGCGAATTATCAAATAGCAATCAGTAGGCAGGAGGTTGCGTGGAGCAGGGAACAGCAATCATGCTTTGTCGGCTCTCCCGAAACCGATGCGCCGTTTTGGCGTTTCGGGTGGTGGCTGCAGGAGCGGCAAGAGCTTCCGGTAAATCTCTCGCAGCACGGAGTCGTGCTCCAGCAGCGTCTTGTCAATTTCGGTCAGTCGCTTCAGAATTTCCCTGTTGGCTTCCAGTTGCTCGCGCATCTGAATGAAAGCGCGAACCACATAGACGCTCATTGCCACTGCCCGCGGACTACTGAGCACTGTTGCGGCCATCAGCGCGCCATGCTCGGTGAAGGCAAATGGCAAACTCTTGGCAAATTTCAATCGTGCAAGGTGATCACAATTTGTGATCACCTCCAGTTTCTCTGCGGGGTTGAGTTGAAAAATGAAGTCCCTTGGGAATCTTTCTGAGTTCCTTTTAACAGCTTGGTTTAGGGCACGGTTCTGGACGCCATAAATGGCCGCGAGGTCAGCATCAATGAGAACTTTGCAGCCGCGAATCGTCAGGATTAGCGACTCAATAGGTTTAACTCTTTTCATCCAATAGATCCCAACCAAGCTAGCGGGCGTTAACCGTTCGCTGGCAGCTACCCTTTCACCAACAACTTCTCCTGCGGCAACATTGCCGGCGCTCCTTTGTGTTGCCAGCAACGCACTGGACCATGCACGCGCCGCGAGCAAGGCGTTCCTTTCTTCGTTCGCGCGCCACACAAATAAACCTCATCGCCCACAGAGGAAGCAGTGCCGTTGAGGCTGGTCGCGGATTCAGTCGGTGAGCTTTTGGGCTTTCGCGGACCGGGATCTTCAGGAGCGGTCAATGGCGAATCCGCTCTTCTAATTATTGTCAGTGGTGGCGGCGCAGGTCGACCGGCCCGACCAATCGCAAATCCTGAAACAGTCAACCCCAAAGCGGTCACGAATAGCGGAAAGAATCGCTCCTTGCGAAACCGACGTGCGCAGTCGTCGCAAAACTTGCGGCTTGTCCAGAGATGCCAACGAAGACGCAGGAGTCTGGTGCCGCATTCGGCGCAGAAGTTAGGCCGGTACATACAACAGAGGTCAGAAGTCAACAATTCAGAAGTCAGAAGTCAGAAGTCAGAAGTCAGAGGTCAGAAGTCGGTTTGGCGTGAAGAATCTGCCATGAGCCGGTTTTACGTTAGGCTTACTGATCTTTTTGCAACGCTCTTCCTACTTCGAAGCAACTCAAAGCATGCGGGGTGCGTCCGAAAATGGCTAGCAGTTGGTCGCGAGTCTTCAGTTTGGCCAATTGCAAAAAATCTTGCTTGCCGGGATACTCGTTCATTAAGGCAAAACTACTTTTCCGATGAATTCATATTTTCTTAGGACACTTCTGCGCCCCACACATAACCTGGCCCGGATCCTGTTTTTGATGGCGGCCGTTTCCAGTGCGGCCGTTATCGCCAGTGCGCAGGAGCCCGATGACATTGTTCGCACAGACGTTTCGCTGGTGCAGTTGAATGTTGGTGTTGTAGACCCACAGGGTCGGCCCATCACCACCTTATCGCGAAACGACTTCACTGTTTATGAAGATGGTATCAAGCAGCCGATTCTTCACTTCGAACCGACGCACGCGCCGTTTAGTTTGGTGTTGCTGCTGGACATGTCTGGCTCGACCATTAATTTTCGCCCGCAGTTGAAACAGGCAGCCTGGCGTTTTCTGGACGCACTTGGACCTGACGATCGCGTGGCTGTAGTGAAATTCGACGCGAAGATCAAAATGATGGCCGGGTTTTCAACGGATCGTAAGAAGACGGCCTACGCGATCGAAATCTCTGACGGCAAAGGCGAGACTTATTTCTACGAGGCGTTGAAATACTCCCTAACGCAGTTGGAAAAGGAAGGGAAACGTCGGAAGGCGATTGTGGTCCTGACAGACGGACTCGACACGCAGTTGCGCAACTCTGATCGCGCCGCGTTAAGAAATGCGGAAACGATTGAGCAAGCGTCGACGCTTATAAACGCCAAATCAAGTGAGCAACTGAACTCGGTTTTGGCCGCAGCCGACAAACAAGGTGTGACGATTTATCCGCTGGCGCTGCCGTCGGGCGATCCGAAGCGATTGCCGTCGATTACACCGTCGTCGATCAGCATATCTCAATCAGCGACACCCGATCCGGTGATAATGGGAATCTATACGGCGGCTCGCACGCGTCTGCAAAGTTTGGCGGATCGCACCGGAGGCAGGCTCAATGAGATCCAGCGACTCGATCAGATGGCCAGGTTATACGCTGAAGTGGCGGCCGATTTGAGATCGCTATACACCGTTGCCTATCAACCAAGCGGCAGCCGCGCACGCGATGGCAAGTGGCATGAAATCCGAGTGGAGGTCACACGGCCGGCGCTGATCGCGCGCACCCGACCGGGTTATTTTGCACGCTGACGTTTGGACCACTGGCCACAGATAAACACGGATGCACGCAGATAGATAACGAATTAGCAGCACGGAGTTTATTTCGGACTTTTCTTTTGGATGATCCGCATTTATCCGTGCCCATCTGTGGCGAATTTCACCCACGTTTTACTATTCAC
>JALZOO010000236.1 GCA_030913905.1 Acidobacteriota bacterium | reverse complement strand
TCCTGCCTCCTGCTACTGCTTCCTTCCCCTAAGTTTTGCCCCCCGCTTGGCCTTTAGTTATACTTCAGCCCTTCCCATTTGCTCTCCGGTAGGCATTACCCTCTAGTGTCATCCATCGGAGGCGCGTGTTGCAGTTGTTTATGAAGGCGGTACCTTATGTTTGAACTGGCCAAAGACGAAAAAATGATCGACGAACGAGTCATATTGCGGAAGCTTCGCGTGTGGATCATCGCACTCGGTACTGCCTGCCTGCTGGCAGGAATTGGCGTAGGCGCGATGCTCTCGGGACGGCCGACAGGTGCCCAAAACGACATGCAAATCGCTCGCGCACCTGAGGCGCTTTCTGCCTCATTTGCCGAGATTGCCAAACGTGTGGAGCCTGCGGTGGTGAACATCGAGACGATGTCACCGGCGCCGGAAGTGGCGGAGAAGGACAACGAAGACAAAGAGGATCCACTGTCCAATAATCCGCTGCTCGACATGTTTCGCCGTCAGCAACGCCGCCCCTCGCGTGGTGTAGGTAGCGGATTCATCGTCAGCTCGAAAGGTTACATCCTGACGAATGAACACGTGGTTGAGGGTTCGTCACGAATAATCGTTGGCCTGCAGTCCGGTGAAGAGTATCGCGGCAGGGTGATTGGGATCGATGAAGAGACAGACGTGGCCGTAGTCAAGATAGACGCGCCACACGATTTGCCCACCGTCACGCTGGGTGACTCAAACGCCGCGCAAGTGGGCGATTGGGTGCTGGCGATTGGCTCGCCTTTTGGTTTGGATCAAACAGTCACCGCTGGGATTATTTCGAAGAAGGAACGAGAAACTCCTTACTTCACAAACTTCCAACGCTTCCTGCAAACCGACGCCGCCATCAATCGCGGCAACAGCGGCGGACCGCTGGTGAACATGCGCGGAGAAGTGATCGGCATCAACTCGCAGATTGCGACGTCCACCGGCGACTACAACGGCATCGGCTTTGCGCTCCCGGCAAGCGAGGCAAGCTTTGTCTACCAGCAAATTGTTTCGCAGGGCAGAGTCCGCAGGGGATATTTGGGAGTAACGCTTGAGTCTGTGAAGGATGAGTTCGCCAGAGTTTACGGTCTCGGCGAAGGCCGGGGCGCGATCATCATGGACGTGCAGGAAACGAAAGATGGATTACCGACGCCTGCGGCCAAAGCCGGAATGCAAAAACTTGACATCATCACCGAGTTTAACGGCCAGCCGGTTGCCAGTGCTCAGGATTTGATCCAGAAGGTTGCAAGTACTCCCGTAGGTAGTAGCGCGGCGTTTACTTTTCTGCGCGACCGCGACGGGAAACTCGATAAGCAGACGGCGAACATCGTGCTGGGCGAGCGGCCTCCGCCGACCGCCCTGCGAAGTCCTGACGACGTGCCTGCGCCGAAGAGTAAAGAACCAGATCCGAAAGGTAACGGGCTCCATCTGGGACTTACGCTAACGGAGTTGACGCAGCAACTAATCACCGAAAAACGTTTGACGGGAATTAAGGGCCTTTATGTGAAGGAACTCGACCCGCACGGACTCGCTGCCGAGATTCGCACTGCCGGACAGCCGGCTATCGCCGAGGGCGACGTCATCACGAGAATTAATCGCATGCCTGTTAATACGCTGACCGATTTTCAGCGCGTGCTTAATGGATTGAAGGCCGGCGATCCGATCGTGCTTCAAGTCTCGCGATACTCTCGCGTGCTCGATCGGGTGACCACCAGGATCGTTCAGTTTACTTACCAATAAGGCGGGTTCGGGTGTCAGATGCGAGTGCACTGACACCCGACACCAAACAATCATCACGATGGCTCAAGCAAAGAAAGCACTCGCTAAAAGCAACTCCAAGCAACACTCCAGAGCGGCAGCGCGCACCTCAGTAAAGACCTATAACAACTACATCGGCGGAAAATGGGTTCCGAGCGAATCGGGCGAAGTGTTTGAAAACATCAACCCGGCTGATCACGGGGACGTCATCGGCCGCTTTCCACTGTCGACTGCCCACGACGTTAACGCCGCGGTTAATGCTGCACAGCAAGCCTACGATGGGTGGCGCAACACGCCAGCTCCTCGGCGCGCAGAGATTCTTTTTCGCCTGGGTGAAATCCTCATCCGCGA
>JALZOO010000224.1 GCA_030913905.1 Acidobacteriota bacterium | reverse complement strand
GCCGAAGACTGAGTACAAGTTGACTACTGCCGGGAGGCGTGCACTGGAAAATTACCTGAGCCATATGGAATCGCTCATTCACCAGGTGCGAAACTCTTAAGGCACGTGTTTTTTTTGCCTCGAGACTTTGCACAGCAAAGCGCTTTGAAAACCAAGAACGGAGGACTACATGTTTACTAACGTAAATCTGGCGGCGCCACTAGGGGTACTTTCTTTTCTGGGAATCTGTTTTGTGCTCTTTGTCGCTGCGCTCTTCCTTGTCTATTCGATTATCAGAAAAACGTCCTGGCTCAAAAAGCTTGCGCTCGTAACCATCGTCGCGGTTAGTTCGCTTTACCTGGGCGTGATGTTGGTGTTTTCCTTTGCCAGTAGTGAAAAGGTGCTCGCCCGAGGCGAGGAGAAACATTTCTGCGAAATCGATTGCCATCTCGCTTACTCCATTACAAACGTTCAGGAGACGAAGACATTCGGACATGTTCCCAATCAGTTAGTTGCCGGCGGGCAGTTTTGGGTGGTGACGATCAAAACGCGGTTCGATGAAAACACGATAAGTCCAAAGCGGGGCAACAGCCCTCTGTATCCAAACTCCAGGGTTGTGGCCGTCCTCGATGAAAACGGAACACAGTATTTCCCGTCCCAGGACGCCCAGCGCATTCCCACCAGCTCGCAGGCCGTGAGCACGCCCATCAACACTCCACTTCGTCCCGGCGAAAATTACTCGACAACTTTTGTCTTCGATTTGCCCCTGGCTGTTCGGAAACCGACGCTGCTAATTCGCGAAGGAGAACTGGTGACGCATTTTGTTATTGGACATGAAAACAGTCCGCTGCATCGGAAGACGCGTTTTCAATTGTGAGGTGCCGCCGTGCTAACTGTTGATAACTTCATGTCCGAATGTGGGGCCCCACATTGTCCAGTCTTTGCTACACGACTTAAATACTTCTGCAATTGGGAGTGAATTCCTCGAGGAGTCTTGAAATGACCAAACGGATTATTGCGATCGTGTTTATCTTCGTCTGTACGTCCATAGCCTGGGCCATACTGGGCGGCACTATCTTTTCGCGTACTTATTCTTCAGACGCCGTGGCTGAAAATCATGTGGCCTCTACGTGGGGCGCTTCCCAAAACCAATCGCCGCCATCGGCGTTTTTCACCCGCAAGGTGTCGCGGAAAGAGGAGTCGATGGAGAACGGGAAGAAGATCGTAAAGACCGTGGAGGATGAGGTCAGTATCAGTCTGCCACTCGAAAGCAGTGCGGTGGATGTAGCGTTGGATCTCGAGCATCGGCAGAAAGGCCTGCTCTGGTACAGCACGTACAAAGTTGATTTTGCCGGAAACTACGGCTTTCGCAACACGAGCGACAAGGAAGAGACTGTCAACTTTTCTCTGGGGTTCCCTACCGCCAAGGCAATCTATGACGATTTGACGTTTACAGTCGACGGCGTACCAGTGGCATTAACAAACCAGCAGAACGCAGCCTCCGGTTCGGTGAAGATTGCGCCAGGGCACACAGCCCGTTTAGCAGTCGGTTATCGATCACAGGGACTCGATGAATGGCGCTACACGTTTGGCAACACTGACGTGGCACAGGTGCGCGATTTCGCGTTGCGAATGAAAACAAACTTCAAAGACATCGATTTCCCCGACAACACACTCTCTCCGACTCACAAACAAGCGGCGGGCAACGGTTGGGACCTGGCATGGACGTACAAGAACCTGGTCTCGGGTTATCAGATCGCGATGGCGATGCCGCAAAAGCTCCAGCCCGGTCCGCTGGCCGGCAAGATCAGTTTTTTCGCTCCGGTCTCGCTATTCTTTTTCTTCTTCCTGATGCTGATTATCACTACGATGCGCGGGATTGAGCTGCACCCAATGAACTACTTTTTTCTGGCCGGAGCCTTCTTCTCATTTCATCTGCTACTTGCCTACCTGGTAGATCACGTTTCCATTCATCTGGCGTTCGCGATCTCCTCGGCGGTTTCCATTTTTCTGGTGGTAAGTTATCTCCGACTTGTGGTCGGACTCCACTTCGCCAGCCGTGAAGCAGCGCTGGCACAATTTGTCTACCTGGTGATGTTTTCCTATGCCTTCTTCCTCCAGGGCTTCACCGGCCTCGCCATCACCATTGGCTCGGTTGTGACGCTGTTTGTAGTGATGCAAGTCACCGGGCGAATACGCTGGGCTAACAAGTTTTCCCTGAAACCTGCCGAAGAACCGGTGGCTGAATTGAGCTGACTGTTAACAAAGCGTCAAAACCATCGTCTATTAAGTTGAAGGTGTAATTCGGGAACCCGGCGTCGTTTTCAGCATCTAATTCAAACTCAGCAAACTTTCCCGCGCGGACCGTCGTACACGAAGGTGCGCTGAGACCTGTTCTGCGGTTTCCAAGACACAATGAAAGCCTTTTTTTCTTTTTACGCTGACGCCCTGAGGATTGCGCTGCAGTCGATTTTTGCTCATAAACTGCGGGCTTTTTTGACTCTTATCGGAATCATCATCGGCGTGGCTTCCGTCGTCACCGTCGGCGCTTCAATTAGCGGCCTGAATACGTACGTCATTGACAGGGTAGCCAAGGTTCTGGGAACTAACCACTTCATGATTGCCCGCATAGCGTCGACCGGCCGTCTCTCGGACGACGAATTCGAAAAAATGAATCGGCGAAACAAACGGCTCAACTGGGACGACTATGAGTGGGTGCGCGACCACTGCGCTGCATGCGCCGAAGTAGGCGCTGCGACTCAAGGTCAGGCGGACTTGAAGCAGGACGGCGCGGAATTTCCGAGCGCACTTGTCTTCGGTGCTACCGCCAACATGGTGGACATCGAAGACAAAACGATTGCTGAGGGTCGCTTCCTTTCTGCTGAAGAGGTCAAGCGTTCCGCGATGGTCGTTGTTTTGGGTGGGGACATCAAGGACAAGTTCTTCGGCAATACGAGCGCGGTTGGCAAG
>JALZOO010000166.1 GCA_030913905.1 Acidobacteriota bacterium | reverse complement strand
GCCGTAGATCACGTAACGAGGTTGGCATCGAAGACTACTGTTGTCGCGATTGGACCTGGCTTGTCAGCGGAGGACGAACGAACGCGGCGCTTTGTTTATTTGATCGTGAAACAACGGAGGACGCCGGTAGTGATCGATGCAGATGCACTCAACTGTCTGGCAAACTACGCCGGCCGAGGTTGGCCTGAGGATTTGTTCGGCTCGCCAGAGGCTCCCTTGATTCTGACGCCGCATCCGGGCGAGATGCTGAGACTGTTGGGGACTAACGATAAAGCTTCACTTGGCGATCGAGTCTCGGTTGCGCGGGAGTTCGCAACTAAACACAAATTGATCGTAGTCTTGAAAGGCTCACGTGCGTTGATTGCGGCGCCGGATGGACGGGTTTTTGTTAACCCTACCGGTAACGCCGGCCTGGGAACCGCCGGCGCCGGTGATACGCTGACGGGAATCATCGCGGGGTTTATTGCGCAAGAGGTTGCCACTTTGAAAGACAACGCAGACGTTCTATCCGCGACCACCGCCGCACTCTACGTCGGCGGTCTTGCCGGCGACTTAGCCGCGCGAAAGCTTGGCATGCGTAGCATGGTGGCGTCCGACATTCGTGAACATCTCAGCGCAGCGATACTCTCGCTCGATGCAAAAGGTGAACAGCCGTAGCGTCCCTGCTGAAGGTACTCCCTGGAATGAGCACGACAACTCGAAATAGTATCTCCACCGGCGATTGGCTTTCTCACAGCGCTGAGGAAACGTTCAAACTCGGCCGTCAAACCGGTGCACAACTGGAGGGCGGCGAAACGCTTCTAGTCGATGGTCCGCTCGGCGCCGGAAAAACTGTATTCGTGAAAGGACTCGCCGCAGGTTTGGGTCTAGATCCCGAAGAAGTCACGAGCCCGTCGTTCACACTGGTGAATCCCTACGACGGCCGGTTGAGACTGTTCCACATCGATCTTTATCGCCTGGAGGAAGGCTCATCGGCGGCGAATGCAGTCGATCTTGAGGAGTTGTTCAGCGATGCGCGTGCAGTGATCGTAATCGAATGGGCGGAGCGGTTGCGAAACTATCCGCTTCCGGCGAACGTGTGGCGGATCGCGATTGAAGGAGACGGCGACGCGACGAGAGAGATTTCGATCACTTGCCAGTCTTGACTCAGTGCATGCTGCAAGAATATAACGGCTATTGTTCAAACCATTGAGGAGCTACCAGTTGTCAACAGACCTCCAAACATCCGACAACCCGCAAACCAGCGACATCGAAATCAGTTCCCTCTCTCTTCCGGCGTTGGTTGAGGCGCTCCAATCGCAGACCAGCGTGCCTGCACTCGAACAGATTTACGATTGGCTCGAGAATGCGGACTTGTCTGCTGAAGACCTGGCGCCTTACATAGGTTTTAAGGATGGGAACTACTGGCGTCATCGCGTCTGCCGTAATGAATTCGTGGAGATGCTGGTGCTGTGCTGGCGTCCCGGCCATCGAACTCCGATTCACGATCACAATGGATCACACGGCGGCGTGCGCGTGCAGGAAGGCAGGCTGTGGGAAACTATTTTTAACTATGATACTGAACAGGGCTTGACCTATACCCGCGCGCGCGATTACTCCGCAGGCTCAGTTACCGGTTCCGACATTCCCGACATACATCAACTGGGAAATCCCGACGTCAGCGAACAAGACCTCGTCACCATTCACGTCTACGCCCCGCCACTCGGCGTGCTCCATACGTACAAACCCGGCAGCACCAAGATCGATCTCTACACACCCATCGATCCTGACTAGATCGTCCTCCCCTCGGCGAACTCACTTAACAAACGTTTCCAGATTCAGGTCGCGCCCGTTCGTAGAAAACGTAATCGTTCCACGTCTGCCTGTAGTCAACACCTCGGCGCCGATCGCGTGCCATCTCTCTACGACTTGCTGATTTGGATGACCGAAGATGGATGTTTGTCCAACAGACACGACAGCAAAGCGCGGCCTAGTTGCGGATATGAACGCGTCGGTCGAGGACGTCTTGCTGCCATGGTGAGGCACCTTTACGACATTGGCCCGAACATCTTGCTGCAAGCGCAACAGCGCATTCTCTGCCTGGTTTTCAATGTCCGCCGCAAACAAAATAGATTGTTCACCAAATCGCAATCGCAGCACGAGCGAATCGTTGTTCGCTGATCCCGCGTTCGGATTCTGACTCGGCAGAGGCCATAGAACGCTAATCGAAACATTGCCGATCTGCAGTTCATCTCCCGCTCCGACTAACCGAAGCGCCACACCTCTCGAGCGTAGTGTTTCCGCAAACTTCGAATATTCCATATCACGGACATGCGTTCTTGCCACCAGCGCAGCCCTCACCGAAAAGTTCCGCGCAACATCATTGAGCCCGTCAATGTGATCCGAATCCGCATGGGTGGCGACCAAATAATCGACGCGATCAAGTCCCCGCCACCAAAGATATTCCGACACCACCGCCTCACCGATACTGCGTGTGTCGACTTCAAGCTCCTCAGGGTCTTCGTGGTTATCAACGAAAGACCTGCCAAGGCCGGCTTGGCCGCCCCCATCAATTAGAAAAGTCGTGTTGTCGGGCAGTGTTACCAGAGCAGAATCGCCCTGGCCTACATCGAGAAAATCGACACGAACTCTTCCTTCAGTTCTGCTGGCACTCCATGGATGGAACACAATCACCGAGATAATGCCCGCTTGCGCTAAAACCACAGTCAAAGAGCTAAAGGGGTGGCGCGCATGAAGCGGAAAACGCTCGCTACCTTTGCTCGTAACAGGCCGCTCCAGAGGTTTCCAACGCCATAACGTCCTCGTCAGAAATCCCAACGGCACGTAATAAAGCGCATAGATAATCGAAGCCCAACCCGTGTACTCCGGCAAACGAATTGACGCCATACCGTATCTCGCGAAGGGATCCACGCTATGCACCATCAACCAATTCAAACCGTTGGTTGCACTCACTAAGGGCGCGGCAAGGGCGGAACTCAACTGCGCGAGTGCCATTGAAGCTACAGCAAGCAAGGCTACGCCGCCCATCATGGCGCTGACGCCAATATTCAGAAAAACTGAAGCAAGCGACAGCCGATGAAAATAAATTACGAGAAAAGGCAACAGCGCCAATTGCACGCTAAAAGAAACAACTACCGCCGCAAACGCATAACGTAGTGCACTCTGACAATGCATACGCTCCAGGATAACTGCCAGAGGCGTTTTGAAAAGTCGATAACTGTAATTAGCGCGATTGAGTTCGCGTTGTCCCTGCAACTCACTCCAGAAGAGACTCTCACAAAGTGTCTTCGCCCACGACGCGCACGAGGGTGGGTAAGGCGTCTCACGCGTGGGCCGCCACGATCCGATCGCGGACATCTTCTCCAGAAGCGGCCACGCCAGTAATACGATTGCCAGAACTGAAACGAACGTTAGTTGAAATGATGGATCAAACAGATCGCTCGGTCGCCAAACAAGCAATGCGATTGCAACGCCGCCCAACGCGTTTAGAGACGACGCGCGGCGGGAGACGAGCGGCGCCAGCAGCACGACTGTGAACATTAGTGCAGCACGAATGACAGACGGCTCGGCGCCCACAGCCAACGCATAACCCCACAAGAAAACAGTAGACATCAAGAATTGAGTTAGCCGATTTTTTGTTAGACGTCTGGCAACCAGAAAGATGCAACCGCCGAGGAAGGTTATGTGAAGACCGCTAATGACGAGGACGTGAAACGTACCTCCGTCACGAAAACGCTCGGAGGTGGTTTGCGAAAGGTTGTGGCGGTTCCCCAACAGAGCGGCGTCAAGCACCCCTGCAGTGTCATTCGAAAAACGAGAGTCAATTTCTGCCTGCAACTTCCGACGCCACTCGTAGAGCCATGCGAGCGGAAGGAGAATTCTTTCGTCGTCCAGCCGCTCAATTAGAAGCAGACTCTTCAGGAAGCCACCTGCGTCGTAGCCTTTGCGGTCAAGGTATTCGGTAAATGATGAGACTCCGGGATTACGGAAATTGTCGCTGCGCTCGAGCGTCGTCATTGCTCGAATGCGGACGCCATAACGAAGCTCGAGTCGTTGAAGCTCGTTGCGATTGGATGATGAAGGAGTCGCCAGCAATGCGACGACTCCGGACGCTTCCCTTTCCGCTCCTTTAACTCTAATCCGCTCCACGCGCAGCGTGAGATACAGGCGCTGGCGAGCAACTTCAGGTTCGCGCTCCAACACCCCTGTGATTTCGATTGGCTCTCCGACAGCGATTGAGCCTTC
>JALZOO010000147.1 GCA_030913905.1 Acidobacteriota bacterium | reverse complement strand
TTACAAGACTCGGTACAAAGACGCGGTTATTCCGTACAAGGACGCGGTTGTATGGGGCGCAACCTGACCCGGTCGCTACCGCTCCCGGTTCCGTATTTGTGTGGCGCTGCTCCGCCAAGTTCGCTTCTCAGTGGTGGCTGGGCAGGCTTCGCTCATACCAAAAAATGAACCAGTACCGACGGTTGCTGATGACTCTCTCGCGTTTTCGCCGACACGCTAAAAAACCCTACGGAAAAATCACGATGTAATTCTGAAACTAACCGTTTATACTTTGGCTGCCATGAACGAGCAGACGTGCGAACCACTTGCGCCGGCGATTGACAACGACTTGCTCGACCCGTATGAACGGCTCGTCACTATCGAGGTATTGGGCAAAAAGGTCGAGGTGCCGGAAAAGAACCGTTTGCTGCGCTGCTTTCAGTTCCTTTCGCTGAACACAATTTCGTACGGCGATTTTTGTTGGAATGGCGACTGCACCAATTGTCAGATCTGGTATCACACGGATGGGGAAACGAAGAGTAGCGATCGGACAGGGCTCGCGTGTCGGATGGAAGTGATCGAAGGAATGGTGATTACTTCAATGAGCCCATTCATCAAACTCGAGCGCATAAGCAAGTAGGACAGACATTACTGTCTGTCCCACGTCCTAACATTCTATTTGTCAACTAGGCTAGTTTCGTCGAGCATCCCGCCGGTCCCGCCGGAAATCGCGAACATCTCCACGCAAGTCCCGCCGATCCTGGTGCAACTCACGGCCGTCGCTCCGCAGCTCACGTTTATCGCCTCGGATCTCACGACGATCAGCTCGCAACTCTTGCCGCGACGCTCCCTCTCTTCGATCCTCACGATACTCCCGCACATCAGATCTTAGTTCGTGACGATCCTGGCGAATCTCCCGTCGATCATCTCGAATCTCCCGCTTGTCTGCCCCGATCTCTTTCCTGTCTGCGCGTAGTTCCTGGCATTCCCATGGTTCAAAGCTACATCGGTTCTGGGCCATGGTTACTGCCGAAACGCCCGTGACGACCGCTGCCAGCATAAGCATCCGAAAGAATGTTCTCCTCATTTTCGTCCTCCCTCAAGTTTTGTAAGTGATCAATTGATGAGTTCGGCGAAAGCGCCGAGGAGAGACGAACACTCCACCACAAAGCGCAGGATGCGCTCAGATAGAATGCTGTTGACCCTTTCCGGGAACCCCTTGCTGGAACTTAGACGGGCGGGGTGCGGCAGCGGACGAAATTTTTGAGACGAGACCTGTTTAGAGTTCAACTGTTGCCAACGGGCAACAAGACAACCTAAAGGTTGAACTCTGAAATACTTGAACTTTGCGTCAAGGATCAATACTTCGGCACGCTGGGATCCACTTCGTTGGACCAGGCCGTAATGCCGCCTTTCAGGTTGAACAGGTTTCCGGTAAAGCCAGACCGCTTCAGCGCCTCAATTGCTTTAGCGCTGCGGCCGCCCATTTTGCAATGCACCACCGTCTCGGGCGCCGGATCAATCTCCGACATTCGATTCACGACTTGGGCCAGCGGAATGTGAATCGTATCCGGAATTTTGGCGACTGCAACTTCGTTAGCTTCGCGCACGTCGATGATTTGAATGTCTTCGCCGTTATCCAGGCGCTGCTTGAGTTCGGTCGCACTGATTTCCGGCATTTGCTGTTGAGCGGTTCCGTTCATAAGTCCTCCGTCAAACTGTCTATTTGAAAATGTATTGCGAAGCATTCTAGCCAGAGCGTGTGAGACCGACAAGTTCGATGAACGGTTTCGTCGGGCGAGCTCATGCTATAAACTTCAGAACGACATTAATCCTGGTTCAGGAACTTTGCCCGATGCGGTTTGAATTTTATCACTCAGGCCTGGATGAAATTCCCAAGCTCTCTGTGGACGGGACTGTTTCAAACAGTGTCCATTTTTCCCATTGGGAGGGGAACGAAACCGCTGCTGAGCTCAAGGCGGACACGTCAACGGAAATTGCTTTGAATCTTGTCGCTGCGCCCAATCGAGATGAATTGACGCGCGGCATCGATTTGGTAACGAACAACCATTTTGACACCGACGGGGTGCTCTCTGTTTGGACTGTGCTTACCGGCGAACGCGCGCTACAGCTACGTGAACAACTCATCCCGGCTGCCGAAGCCGGGGACTTTTCAGAGTTCAAAAGTGAGGCGGCCGTCCGCGCCAGCATCGTGATACAGGGATCGGATCAGCCGAGTCCGGATGATGAAGCGGGTTCACCCATCGCTTCGAATCTCGCCGGACAACCAGTCGACGATGACGCGCGCGCGTATGAACTCGTGCTTCCAGAGGTTGAGCGAATACTCATGCGGACTGACGAGTACGAACATCTCTGGCGCAGCGCGTGGGACAGAATTGCTTCGGCTCTGGAAAGCTTCGAGCGTGGCGACAGCAAAGTTGAGGAATTTCCGGATGGTAATTTGTCGCTGGTCACGCTTGCACCCGACGTATTCAGTCCCAGTGGTTTTAATCCCACGCGTCATGCGGCGCCTTATACGGCAATCTCGCATTACGCTCGCGGCCAATTGTTTCTAATAACCACTCCATTGAACGGCGGCTGGGTCTATCGAGTTGATTATCCCTACTACTCATGGGCGGAAACTGTGGTCCGTCCGCGGATTAAGAGGCGTGATTTTTCACAGCTTCTGGCGCAACTTAATCAACTTGAATCGGGCGGTGGTGTCTGGAAGTTGGATAAGGGCGAAATGACTTCGGCAATCAAGTTTCTTGGCAGCGACGGCAAGCTAGCCGCTTCGTCGCTGCCACCCGATGAAGTTGCAAGCCTGTTTCGCACCGCCGTTCCGATGAAACCCTCGGCCCGAGGGGCCGGCTAGTTAAGCTATTGGCTGAGCGATTTCTCTTCTTCAAGATGCATGACGTTTTGATAATTGGCGCTGGACCAGCTGGACTATCGGCGGCCCTCTGGTGCGATGAGTTAGCTCTCGACACACTCGTCCTGGAGCAACACGCCGAAGTGGGCGGGCAACTTCTGGCCACTTACAACCCAATCAAAAATTATCCGGGAGTAAAAGCTAGCAATGGGCGAGCGTTTCTTGAGAAGTTTTCGGAACGGACCGCCGAAGCGGAGTTTGATCTGTGGACTAACGTTGGAATCGCGAGTGTTGATTTGAGGGCCAAGCGCGTTGTGTTAGGCAGCGGTGAAGAACTTCAGTCGATCTCGATTGTCATTGCAACGGGTGTAAGACGACGGCAACTTGGCATTCCCGGCGAGACAGAGTTTGCCGGCCGCGGGATCATCGAGTCGCCCACGAGAGACCGCGACAGGTTTGCCGGTCTCGATGTTTGCGTGATTGGGGGCGGTGATGCGGCTGCTGAGAATGCCCTGTTGCTTGCTGAAGTATGCCCGACTGTAACCTTGGTACATCGCAGTAAGTCTCTAAAGGCTCGAAGAGAGTTTGTGGAACAACTGCACGGGCAACATTGCATAACGGTGTTTCCCGAGTCAGTAGTAACCAGAATCCTCGGCAACGACAAAGTTGAAGCCGTCGAGATACTTCGAAAGGACGCATTAAAACCTTTTCAAATGGCCGTCGGGGGCGTGGCTATTCGTGCCGGAGTTGAGCCTAACAGCGAGTTGTTTCGCGGGCAGTTGGAGCTGGACGAACACGGCTATGTGAGCGTTTCGAGCAAACAGGAAACCAGTGTGGAAAACGTATTTGCGATCGGAGACGTTTCGAACCCGCTAGCGCCAACAATCAGCGGCGCGAGTGGCGCGGGCGCGACGGCTGCTAAAGTTATCGCGGCGCGTTTGCAGGGACGTAGCCGATGAAAAAGCGGTATCAGAACCGGGAGCGGTAGCGAGCGGGTGGGAACTTCTCAGGAATGAAAGAGAGGAGCGGGAGCAAGCCCTCCTTCCTGACCTGAGAGGTCACCAAGGTTGAACATGAATACTAAGATTGCACCGACTGCGCACCAGCCAGCGCCTTACACGGATGATCACATCGCGGCCTATCCCATTGAATATATAGCCGGGATTGACCTCTATAATGCCGGCGAGTTTCACGCTGCACACGATGCATGGGAGGAGCGTTGGATGGGTGAAGTCGGTGCCCAGGAAAAGCTTTTCTTGCAAGCGATGATTCAATCGGCCGTCGCTTTTCATCACTTGGAAATTGGGCGACCGGGAGCAGCGCGCCAGATGTACACGCGGGCAAAGGAAAAGTTTGAGAAGTTGGGCGCCAGTGTTTTCATGTCACTGGATCTGGTCGACTATCAGGCCCAACTCGACACATCACTTGCATGGTTATTGACCGCCGCAGATCCACGTGAGCTGACGCCCCCCAATGTCGGGCCTCCCAAGATTCAACTGCTTCCGGAAATCTCTGAATACGATTAAACCTTCATGACAGTCCAACTACACAAAGTAAGAATCCTGCTTCTCAGTCTGTGGATCGGCGCGGCGATATTCTTCAGTGCCGTAGTCGCGCCGACTGCTTTCCGGGTTCTCCGCGCTTTCAACCTGCCGAACGCCGGTGAGATTGCAGGCGCGATAGTTAATCAAGCGCTTGGCGTAGTTAATACCGCCGGCTTTATCATCAGTCTGCTACTCCTCGCATCGACCTTTCCCTTGCGAAGAAATTACAGCCGCACTCGCTTCGTACTCCAGAACATTCTCTTGGGCGTGATTGCGATATCAACCGGGATCGGCGAGTGGGTTATCGCCGCCAAAATGCGGGCCCTGCGCGCGGCGATGAGTTTGCCCATAGATCGCATTGACCTTAGTGATCCGGGACGTGTGGCTTTCCAGACGTTGCACGGCTATTCTGTCGCAGCGCTTTCTATTGCTATCATTGCGGCCCTAATTGCTTTCTTCGTTATAGCAACCCCCGTCCGGCATGTGGACGAGTAGGAAGAAAACTGACTTGGAGATTATCGAACAGCTTGGAGATTGGCGCCGGGGTTACGCCGACTGGCAACAAGACCGACGCGCGGCTGACGACATTGATGATTCGTACCCGTTTGTGAAAAACCGGCGCGCGCCTTTTTCGCCCGCGCGACGCGCTTTGCCAATGCTTAACCTGGCGTTGATATCCTCAGCGGGCGCATACATCGACGGAACAGATCCATTCGATACCAGTACGCCGGATGGCGACTTGAGCTTTCGTGAAATCCCTTCGGAGATCGGAGCCGAGGACCTGCGTTTTGCCGCGCGAGGCTACGACCCTGCGGCAGTTCAGAGAGACATCAACTCGCAATTACCGCTCGCTCGTCTGTTTGAGTTTGAGAGTAACGGAATAATTGGTCAACTCAATCCGGTTTTTTGGAGCTGCTGCGGATTCATCCCAAATGCGGGCTTGATTGTCGACGACATGGCGCCTCGACTTGTCGAACGCGTTCAGCGACATCAAGTGCAAGCAGCGTTGCTTATTCCCGCTTCGCGACTTTGCCATCAATCCGTTTCACTGATTGCGCGAGCACTTGAAACTGCAGGCATTCCCACCATGACGCTCGGCGTTGTGCAGGATGTAATTGAAAGTGTCAGGCCACCTCGTGCCGCCGTGTATGACGGCGAGCTGGGGAGCGTTGCGGGACTGCCTGATTATCCTGAACATCAACGACGCGTGCTCGATGAGGCGCTACGTCTGATCGAGCCAATGGACCAGCCGGGAATTCGCAAGCTGGTAGTGGAACTGGAAAGCCAGGTCGAGGCCGCTCGCGGCGAACGATAGTTTCCCACTGAACAGTACAAATCCATGACCACAGGTCGCCGGTTCGTCCTCCTTCTCACTTCTGTCTTCGCCGCCATCCTGCTTTACCTGTTGCTTTGGCCGGTCCCAATCTCACCACACGCATGGACACCTCCGCCTGCGCCAACTTTGACCGGTCCTTATCAACAGAATTCGTTGCTTGCAGGAACCGAAAGACTCTCGCTTGGTGAAGGCTTCGCTCCCGAAGACGTGGCCATCGCTTCGGACGGACGCATCTACACGGGAATGGACGACGGACGAATCATGCGTCTGCGCGCGGATGGAACCGGGCCCGAGGTTTTTGCCAACACACAGGGGCGTCCACTTGGGCTGAAGTTTGACTCGACTGGAAACTTGATCGTCGCGGATGCAAACAAGGGGCTGCTGTCGGTTGCGGCGGACGGTTTGATTATTGTGCTTGCCACAGAATCTGACGGGATAGTCTTTCGCTGTACCAACGATCTCGATATTGCTGCTGATGGAACGATCTACTTCACAGATGCCTCCGACAAATTTCCGTTGTCAAACTACAAGGCAGACTTGTTGGAGCATGGCGGCCACGGAAGATTCCTTGCCTACAATCCGGCGACAAAAACCACGCATACAATCTTGAGAGATCTCAACTTTGCGAATGGGGTTGCGGTAAGCCCCGATCAGTCTTTTGTCCTGGTAGTTGAGACAGCGACTTATCGAGTCCACCGAGTTTGGTTAAGCGGTCTAAGGCAGGGACAGTCAGATATCTTTATCGATAATCTGCCTGGGTTTCCAGATGGCATCTCTTCAAACGGCCGGGATCGATTTTGGCTGGCCCTCGTTACGCCTCGCGATACGACCCTCGACAAACTCCTGCCGCGTCCGTTCCTCAGAAAAGTAGTCCTGCGTTTGCCAAAGTTTCTGCAGCCTGCGCCAAAGCGGTATAGCTTCCTGCTGGGCCTGGATGTGAACGGACAAGTAACTGCCAACCTCCAGGACCGATCACCGCATTGCTATGCCCAAATCGCTAATGCGGTCGAGCACGACGGCTCTCTTTACTTCGGCAGCATCGGCGAAAGCACCGTCGGCCGCTACCGCCTTCCCTCACGATAACCACCAGGAATACTGAAATACTGAAACCTGAAAACCTGAAAACCTGGCTCACGGTGTGGGAGTGTGAGCTACAGAACGAGAGGGCAGTCCTGAAAAGACTGACCCGGTTTTTAGGAGACTAAAGCGTCAAAATAGATCACCGGGCCGAACGCTTCGTGCCAACCCGTTAAGACGGTCTAACAACATGATCAATCCAACGACAAAAGCGCCTGCGCATGTTATGGGATTGGGGTTATCGGTGGTCCGGATGGTGTTACCGTAACCGTGACGCTTTTAGTGTCGATGAAGGGCGCGTTATTGCCCTGTATCGTACCCGTAATCTGAAACGTCGTGGTGGTGGTAACTTGAAATTTGTCAGTGATAGGACCGACGTTGTTTGTTACGGTTTTAGGAAGGCCGGATATGACTGGATTGGACGTGAGCGTCGTAGTCTCAAAGCCTTTCGTTCTCCATGTCACGTCGATCAGACCCGAGCTGTTTACTTCTCTTGGGTTCGCGGAGATTTCAAGGGTTTTTTTGTTGCAACCGCCGAAATTAAGAGCGCAAATACAAAGCAGAGCTGAGGCCATAATGTACGTCTTTGTGGGGTTCATGAGGTTTCCTTTCATCATGATGAGTGTTGTAAGGGACGAACGAGCGGCTTATATCACACAACAAGATGCTTTGGAACTGTTTCGGGGAAAAGGCGGTCTACCATTGACCCTTAAGGCAGACTTTTTGGGCAAGCCGCTGACTTTTTGGGCAGACTCATTTTCCCTACCGACTATTTGGGCAAACGGGACTATTTAGGCAAAGCCGAAAACCTGGCTACCAAATACACAGCTGTATACCTGCGTACCAGCCTTC
>JALZOO010000105.1 GCA_030913905.1 Acidobacteriota bacterium | reverse complement strand
CGGCGATGATGTTTCCGATCGTCGAATCACCATTTGCCGAGATCGTTCCGACCTGCGCGATCATGTCGCCCTTGACATCCTTCTTCATCCGTTTGATCTCTTCCGTTGCGCGCACGACGGCCTTATCAATGCCACGCTTGAGCGCCATTGGATTTGCGCCGGCGGCAACAGTCTTGACGCCTTCGCGGAAGATGGCCTGAGCCAAAACCGTTGCGGTGGTCGTGCCGTCGCCGGCCACATCAGACGTTTTTGACGCCACTTCGCGGACCATCTGCGCACCCATGTTTTCGAGCGCATCCTTTAATTCGATCTCTTTTGCGACGGTGACGCCGTCTTTGGTTATCGTCGGTGAACCAAACTTTTTGTCGATTACCACATTCCGACCCTTAGGGCCGAGTGTGATCTTTACTGCGTCTGCGAGTTGATTGATCCCGCGCAAAATCGCCGCGCGTGACTCCTCGCCGTGAACTACTTGCTTTGCCATTCTGTCTTCTCTCCTGCTGAAATTGGTTAATCTGCAAACAAAAGAAAGCGGTCCCGGGCGCGGGAATTACTTGCCGCTCTTTTTGCCGGAAGCTGCGCCCGCGCGTTTGATGATTCCGAGGATTTCATCTTCGCGCATGATCAGCAGCTCTTCACCGTCGATTTTGATTTCTGAACCGCTGTACTTACCGAAAAGCACCCGGTCGCCGGTTTTTACGTCGAGAGGCTGTCTCGTACCGTCTTCCTTGTATTTACCTTGACCGGCTGCCACAACTTCGCCTTCCTGAGGCTTTTCCTTCGCGCTGTCCGGAATGATGATTCCTCCCCGGACCTGCTCTCCCTCTTCGATCCTCCGCAGGATTACGCGGTCGTGAAGGGGTGTGATGTTTGTCGACATTCGCTTAAACTCTCCTTTCAAATTCCCTGTGAAAATTACAAAAAAATTGGTGTTTAGAACTTAGTGCCAAGTCAGATTAGCAGTCTGCGTGGATGAGTGCTAAGAATAGTTCGCTGCAGGATAGTTGTCAACTAAGCACAGGAATCGGTCGGAAGGCGGGTGGTGCTGGGAATTAGCGGGTCCCACTCCTGGCTGCACGAGCCAACGGGCGTTCAGCTTTTTGGTAGGCGGTTACGCGCTTGGCAATCGTGTTTCTGTGGACGCCGAGCGTTTTCGCGGTGTTGGAGAGATGGTCGTTGTTACGGGCAAGTGCCTGCTTTATGTACAGCTTTTCGAATTCGGCGAGTGCCTCGGCCAACAGAATCTCGCCGTCTAACATTTCGTCGATCAGAGCTTGTAGGCGCGCGCGCATGGATACTCTAATAATTGGCGGTAAATCCAGTATTTTAACGGATCTAGAGTTCTTCGCCCGTTAGCAACCTATAGGCTTCGAGGTAACGAGCTGTCGTAGCTGTTGCCACCTCTACTGGAAGTGGCGGTGCGGGAGGCTGCTTGTTCCACGTCAGAGTCTCCAGATAATCACGAACGAACTGCTTATCGAAAGACGGCTGTGATTTTCCAGGGCTGTAGCTCTCGGCGGGCCAGAATCGCGATGAATCGGGCGTTAGGACCTCATCAACCAGGATTATTTCACCGTTCTTGTCGCGCCCGAATTCGAACTTCGTATCGGCAATAATGATCCCGCGACGGCGCGCGTACTCGCGTGCATCTCCGTACAGCCGCAGTGAAAGGTTGCATAGCGTGTCGGCCGTTTCTTTTCCGACAATCTCACGCACCTGTTCCTCGCTAATGTTTTGGTCGTGACCTTCCGTCGCTTTGGTCGATGGGGTGAAAATAGCTTCTTGCAATTCGGAGGACTCGACCAAATTGTCCGGCAACTTATGACCACAAACTTCACCGGTCCGCAGATAATCCTTCCAGCCGGACCCGACAAGATATCCTCTTACCACGCATTCAATTGGAAAGACATCGGCCCTTCGTACCAACATCGAGCGACCGCGCAAGTCTGCCGAGCCCTTGATAGCAGCCGGCATTTGTTGCACGTCAGTAGTGACGAGATGGTTCGATACCACGTTTTGGAGTTTTTCAAACCAAAAGCGCGAGAGAGCTGTCAGCACTTCGCCCTTGCGGGGTATTGCGGTTGGCAAAATGCAATCGAAAGCGGAGATGCGATCAGTCGCAACGATTAGAAGATGCTCGTCGTCAACGGCATAAACATCACGTACCTTGCCCCGTGTTACCAGGTTAAAATCAGATAGAGATGTTTGCAGAAGTGCAGCCGCGCTCATGACCGTGATTTAAATCAATGCCAAAACTGGGCGAAAGTTAGAGTAAGTGAATCGCGATTTTGCTCGCAACATAAAAGCTTTGTCAACAACGGTCGAGTTTTAAATTCAGATCGTAATCGACGAATAGAACTACGTCGGTAGCAGAGGCTGTGCGCGCTTCAATTCAAGCCGCTCGCTCTACTAGTAAAGGATTGAGTTCTTGTATCCAGTTAGTCACGCGCTCTCCGACGTTGATGAAATCATTGTGCGAAGCCCGATACCGGACTGCTGGTACATTATGTTCATCGAACCGATGATGAAACGCGTAGCCATTACCGGACACGGGTAGCCACCTTCGTCAGGAGAGTGGGTGGCTCCAGCTTCGAACCAAAAGGTGTAGCCGCAACACGCCGTAAGGCTGGGCGGACAACGCTCCAAACAACTCGGCATGCCGGGGAGTCCTTGATAGATGCCGGGCGAATGGCGGCCGAACTGGCTCCTCAAGAATTCCTGGAATTGCTTGTTTTTCGCACCAATTCCTGGGCTTGTTGGGTCTTTTCCGTTGAGCCAGCAAAACTTAGGGCTTGAGTTTGGAAAGCCAGTCCTGTACTATTCCTTCGCCCGAGTGGCGTCGCACCCAACGGCGTCATACCTCCGAATCTCCTGCTTGTCAGTTCCCATGAGTCATTCTGATGACAACTACAGCTACTGACAGACAGAAAACATCCAAGGACAATAATCAGCCGGTTGAACCAAGCGAGCGCAAGATTTCCCTGCTCGTCGTCGAAGACGATGAGAACATTTCGAGCGCGATTAGCGAATACTTCTCTCGTGCAGGTTATAACGTGAAAACCGTTGAAGATGGCTTAATGGGTGTCAAGACAGCGCTGGATGAACCTCCGGACGCTGTTGTCTTGGACCTGATGCTGCCAAAAATGGACGGCTTGGCTGTTTGTAGAGAACTTCGGGAAAAGGCGAATTACCTACCCATCCTAATGCTCACCGCAAAGGATGACGTAGTTGACAAAGTGCTTGGCCTGGAGATGGGCGCGGATGATTACATCACCAAACCCTTCAGCCTTCGCGAATTGGAAGCCCGAGTTAAGTCTGTGCTTCGTCGCAGCAGAACTCACGGAAATTCCGATGGCGCCAAAGATGAAGCTCCGATAGTTCGAGGTAGGCTTCGCATTGACCCGGCCAGACGTGAAGTAACGATTGGAGAGCGCCACGTGGATCTCACTCCAAAAGAGTTTGACCTGCTACGGCTCTTTGCAGCGAACCCGGGAAGGGTATTTCCCCGCAAATACCTGCTTGAAAAAATCTGGGACTACTCTTATGAAGGCTACGATCGGACTATTGATTCACACATCAACCGACTGCGAGCCAAGATCGAAGAGAACCCGGAGAATCCTCAGATGGTGTTGACCGTCTGGGGCATTGGCTACAAGTTCAGCGACGAACAATAGCTTTCGTTCGCCGTCTCGCCAAAAGCCAACCACCGGCTTTTCAATTGCCAACGCTAGTTTTCGATTGATTCGCCCGTAGATTGAACTTCCTTCCCTTCCACCGGCCCAGGGCGCATCAGCCCAACCCTCCGGCGCACCTTTTATCATGAAGAATTCTTTCACTCGAAAATATTCCATCCCATCACGCATGGCAAAGGTAACCAACTTCCGCATGAGCGGTTTCTGGCTACTAGCTGCCATGGGGTTGCTGTTTGCCGGACTCGGCAGCGATCACGCAGGGGTTTCTCAAGCCCAACGATTGTATGGACCGATAAGAGTTTCAAGTATTTCCTCGCAAACTTCTGCAAGTGGCACGGTGATTACGATCACTGCTGACAATGCGTTGACGCGTGCCCAAACATGGCAGGACGACGAGGGCTATCACGTCGTTTTGCCGAACACAGTCTCTACCGATTCTGTGAAATCGATGCGAGGCGTAAAGGTTCGTCGCGTTGGTAGCTCGCTGGAAATTCTAGTGCAAAACAAGCCCGGCGCCCGCGTAAATGCGCAGTCCGGACACAATCATTTAAGCCTGTCGGTCGATGGCAAACTCGTACCGCGACCGACGGATTCTTATTTTCCTGTCGAATCTACTCCCGTTGAGGACAATTCATACTCACGGCCGCAACAGGAGAATACCCCTCTCAAGTTCTCGTCAACCGTCGAGGATTTGAGTCCCATCGTGCAGCCGGCACAGTCGCAAAGCACTGAGGCCAACAGCAGCCCAAACATCACAAGCGATCCAGGTCCCGCGCAGTTGAGTGCTAATCAAATAGTTCCGCAGGACGATGGCACGACTGCTCCCCCGCTCCCGCCGTCACAGATAACCGTTCAGGGTGCAGATGAAAGCCTGCTTGCATCGGTGTTTTCCGGCACGAGTGTGTTCTTAGTTTTAGCGCTTGGTTTGTTTGGACTGTTGGTTTCGAGAAAACTTCGTTCCAAACAGGAAGTCGCTCCGACCGGCAAGGCTGCGGTTAGTGAACAAGCCCAGCAGGAACATCTCCAGCTGTCCGAGGCACATCAAGCGCAAACTCCTGAAGTTAGCAAGAGTCTGGTCAGAATGGGCGAATCTGTTTCTGGCAACGGCTCTTTACGGCAAGGCATGGTGAAGATGCCCGTAGCCGGTCCGACGTCCCTGTATGGCGCTTACCGAATCGACCAGGAAGTTGGCAAACTAGTTCTCGGCCAACCCCACCGCATTGACGTGCTCGCATCGCGAGCCATTGATGATCGAAGAGCGATAGAGGCTTCGCTTATCAAGGGTGTCAATTCAAATGAACTTGAAGAGAACGAGCGACGCAGAGCGCGTGAGGCTCTGGAAGAATATGGATTTGTTGCGCGGCAGTGCGCCACACTTTTATTGGCGCCGGATGCTTTTGATCGTAGCTCGGCAGCCCGTTCTCTCGGCGAGATCAAATCGCCGGCAGCCCTACCTTTCCTGCTTGAGAGTCTTTACGACTCCGAATCAATTGTTCGCAATCAGGCGGTGGTAAGTATTGGAGAATTGAAACTTCCATCCGCCATCGGCGCCCTTCTCGATATAGCGAGAACTCATCCCGACGTGCCCAGTGCTTTGCTAACCAGAACACTGAGCGCTTGCTCGGTTGAGGGATTGGATTTCTTCGATGCCGTTATTCCTGATGCATCACTCTTAGGCCCCGGCGATGTGGGCACCATTATCGAGGAAATCACGCACCTCGAACCCGCTTCATCCGTAGAAGACTTGCCTGAGACGTCTGACGACGAACGTCTTGCACACGCTCTTTCGGCGCTCGAGTGCCAAGGCGACGAACAGCGTTCCGAGGCATTGAAAACTCTCGCTCAATTTAGAGTTCAGAGTGCGGTTAACGCGATTGCTCGAGTAGCGCGCTTTGATTCCGAGCCGGCAATCCGTTCACTCGCGATTTCCAGTCTTGGCTCGATCAGCCACGAATCTGTGTTTGCCGGTATCTTGATCGGTATGGCTGACGAGTCGCGCGAAGTCAGAGCTGCCGCGGCCCGTTCGCTGAGCAGACTAAGCTTCGACCGTGCTGACGCGTATGTTCGCGTGATCGAAACAGCAGATGAGGACACGATTCGTGAGATGGCCAAGGCTTGCATACAAGCTGGCATCGTTTCTCAAAATCTCGATCGACTTTCGAGTAGCGATCATCGGCAGGCTTACGAAACGTTTTCGCTGATTTGCCTGCTGGCGAAAGCGCGGATGAATGAACCGGTGTTGGACGCCATTGCAACTCACCCGCGGATCGACGTTCGGCTGAAAACCGTTCACTTGCTGGCTTGTGCCGGTCAACCCGAAACCTTTGATCAGCTAAGAGAACTGGCAGTCAAAGAAGGTCTCGCCGATGTGGTCAAGACCGCTATTTTAGAAGCGATGTACAAGTTGGACCAAGCCCAGCCTAAGGAAGACGAACCCTTCGACGTAGTCGAACACCAGTTTGTGGAGACCGTTGAAGAAGACGGCGTTGTCACCGACTCCAGTGAAACGCTGGAAGGCGCTTTCTTGATGAACCATGAGCCGACGGATGTTGTTGAAGAAACTTTCGCAGTGAATCAGGAGTCGGAAACAGAATCGTTTCAGCTCGAAACGGTAGAAACGACTTCAGAATCGGAAACCCAGCCAGTTGTTCCAGCAAATCTTGATGAGTACGAATTATGAGCCTCTGGACTGTGCGCGTTGAGAATCGCATAATGCCATTGGCGTTCCCCCTTCATTTGCCCCAATGAAAATCAACCTTTTCAAGCCGATACTTCGGAAAAACAGTTGGCGCACGGGCGTCGCATTGGTGGCGTTGGTGTGCTTGACCTCCTTAGGCCTCAGCCAAAACCCAACGGAGCCGAAAGATCGCAAGCGGATCACCTCATTACAAATCGGCGAAGCCGCTGAAGGCTCGCGCGTAACCATTGTTTCCGACTCGGCCTTGAATGACTACGAGGCGTTTCGCCGCGGCGATCGCTTTTACGTGCGAATACCTTTAGCCGATTTTGCCGCTGCGCAACCAAGTTTCCAGGGTGATGGATTCGACGATGTGCAGGTGCAGATAGTGGGAGACAGCACCGTCATCTCATTTAAGTTGCAACCCGGTTCGAGTGCTCGCGTCGATCAACGCACGAATCGGTTAGACGTAATCTTTTCGTCGCCGGCGCACATGGCGCGCAGCAACAGCGGGACCGCCGTTCGAAGTCGCGTAATCTCCTCCAATAACGGTTCCCGGAACAACGCGGCGTCAACGTCGCAGCGACGAGCAAGTGATCTCGCTGGACCAGTCCCACCCGATTCGCCAACTTACGACACCCGAGTAGTTTCGGAATCGACAGATGAAAACCGGTTTGCGGACACCCAAACGTCTATCAACCGTCAGGTGCCGTCGGGTCGAGACTCCCAACAGAACAAACTCTCCAGTCAACCTGGCGCTGTCCAAGCCACAGCTACGCCCGGCTTGTCCGTTCCATCCTCAACAACTTCTACATATCCGCCGCTGACTGGCGCGACTCCGTTGACCGCGACGCCCTCGACAACTAACGGTCCGGCGGTTGCGGCCACGTCTGTCTGGAAGGCTCGCAGTCAAACCGCTCTTCAATGGGCAAGGGCGAATAGCATGGCGACTTTACTTGGGAGCATTGCATTGTTGGGAGTGGTAGCATTCCTGGCAGTCCTCATGCTCCGTCGACGAAAGGTTGTCGTTAAAACGAAGCGAGCGAATGTGCCGAAGGCGCAACCTAAATATTCTCAGGACCTGGACTTTGAAGACATGGTGGCGGAGGACGTTAGATCTGATAACCGAGACAATTCTTTTGAGACTATAGGCGGGTCCGCCGAATGGGACAGCGAAGCCACGTTTAATTCTTCGCCCGCCGCAACGGTTCACATGGAACAGGAACTGCGCGAGCGAATCGGACGATTAACGGAACCATCACTTCCGCCACTGGAAGTTGGAACGCAGCAAGAACAACCGTGGACATCTGTCGAATCTGCGACACGCTATTCCGGAACCTACGAGAATCTGGAGCAGGAGCGGGAGGTTATTGAATTATGACTGCCCAGGCGTTAATGCGGCTCTGTGCCGAGCTGGGAATCAAGTTGGCCCTCAAAGCCGACGACAAGGATCGTCTGCTGGTCGACGCTCCGAAAGGCGCGTTGACAGAACAACTGCGCCAGGCTCTTGCCGAACACAAGTCTGACGTGATTTCGATTCTCAAGACCAAGGACGAGGCGTCCAGCCGTGTGCAATCGCGAATTTCCGCCGACGCTTCCGAAACACAACCGGCTCGAGCCGGCAGCATCACAAAGACGGAGACACAATCCTTGATCAAAGAACAGTCTCTATCCGTTTCCTCCGCCCACATCGGACGCGCGGACGTCGAGGTCAGAAAGCTTCTGTCGGGAAATGCATACGACGTCAGCCTAATTGACGCGAAAGATCATGCAACACGCCAAGCTATTGCGACGCAGTTACTTGCCGCGTTGGGCGGACGTGATTTTCAACAACAGACAATTGCGCGGCGCGCATTCGTAAGTCATGGTTATTTTGACGATGCGGTAAGGCAACTGAGAACCGCTGAGTCTCCAGCAGAGCGAGCGGCTGCTGCGCGCAAATTAGGCGTTGTAGGCGACTCGACGGCAACCACCTATCTGATTGCCTCTCTTCAGGACAACGCTCCTGAGGTGCGCAGAGCTGCAACTGAGTCACTTGGTCAACTTGGAGATTCGGCAGCAATTTCCCCGCTGAATGACTTGCTGCTGCGTGAATCCAGCCCGCAATTACCTGAAGCAGTGATTCGTCACGCGATCAATTCAATTGGTTTGATCGAAACAAAAAAGGGAGCGACGCCGCCAAAGGCTGTGGTCGTTGCTGAAAAATCGTTTACGAAACCTGATCCGGCCAGCCAAAAACGCGAAATCTTCGCCGAGTACCTGAGTTCCGTTGAACCGCGAGAATCATTAGCGCCGCTTGAGCCTTCTGTTGTGCCACAACCGCCAAAGCAGAATCTGGACGCAACTGAAGCGCGCTTGCTTGTGGAGGAAGAAGCTCTGAGAAAAGCGGCTGAGGCCCTGGAGCAGAAAAGGCTCGAAGCTGAAGCGGCGCGAAGAATGGCCGAAGACGAAGCTCGCATTAAAGCTGAGCAGGAGGCAAAGGTCAGGTCTGAAATCGAGGCCCGCATCCGCGCAGAAGAAGAGGCCCGCAGACGAATGGCGGAAGAGGCAGCGCGCCGGAAGGCTGAAGAAGAGGCGCGGGTAAAAGCCGAGCAGGAAGCTCGTACTCGCGCCGAAGAAGAAGCGAGTCTTCGTGCTGAGGAAGAAGCCCGGTTCCGTCTCGAAGCTGAAACGTTGCGGAAGGCTGCGGAAGAGCTGGCGCGAAAACGCGCGGAAGCAGCAGAAGCCCGCCAGCGCGCGGAAGAAGAACAGCGGCGACTTGCCGAAGCGGAAGCAAAGCGCAAAGCGGAAGAGGAAGCTCGAGCAAGAGCAGTAGAAGAGGCGCGCCGCAAAGCCGGGGAAGAAGTACGCCGGCGAGTTGAAGAAGAGATTCGTCAACGTGCAGAAGAGGAAGCTCGTCGTCGAGCCCAGGAAGAAGCCCAGGCTCGTGCGGCTGAAGAAGCTCAAATAAGGGCCGAAGTGGCAGCGCGCATCCTCGCCGAAGAGGAAGCGAAACGAAAGGCAGAAGCGGAAGCAAAGCGACAGGCTGAAGAAGAGGTTCGTCGTCGTGCAGCCGAAGAAACGCAACGTCGAGCCGAAGAAGAGCGATTGCGTCGCGAAGCTGAAGAACGGCAGCGTCTGGAAGAAGGCAGATTGCGAGTGGAGCAGGAAACCCTGATGCAGGTTGCTGCTGAGCTGTCGCGTCGTCGCTCCGAATTGGAAGAGGCCAGACAACAGGCCGAGGTCGAAGCCCGGCTATTGGTAGAAGCTCAGGAGCGCGCGAAGGTTGAAGAAGAAGCGCGCCGGCAACTCGAAGCGGAGCGGTTGCGGGCTGAATTCGATGCGAAGAGACGCGCAGAGGAGCAACAACTGGCGGCGGCACGGGAACGGGCGGCCGAAGAACAACGTCGTGCAGCCGAACAAGCTCGCATCCAGGCGGAAGAGGATGAGCGGCGACTTCTTGAACTCGGCTCGATGAGGAGCCAGGCCCAGGAAGAGGCCCGACTCAGAGCGGAGCAGGAACAGCGTATCAGGGCGGAGATCGTAGCTCTGGGCAAAGCGGAGGAGGAGCAGCGGTTGAGGATTGAAGTGGAGTTGCAGCGCCGCGCGGAAGCGGAAGCGCGACTGCACGAGCAGAAAGCAAGGGCCGAAGAGGAGTCGCTGAGAGCTGCGGAAGAGATTCGTATACGGGTCGAGGAGCAGGCACGTTTAAGAGCCGAAGTTGAAGCAAGTTTGAAAGCTGAAGAAGCTCGATTGAAGGCCGAACAGGAAGCGCGGGAAGAGGCTCGTCGACTGGCCGAAGAGACTCGTGCAAGGGCGGAAGAGGAAGCTCAACGCCGTGCTGAAGTTGAAGCACGTTTGAAGGAAGAGGAAGCACGACTTCAGGCTGAACAGGAAGCACGAGCCAAAGCTGAAGAAGAGTCACGTGAGTTGGCCGAGCAGGCGCGAATGCTGGCGGAAGAGGAAGCTCAACGCCGTGCGGAAGTCGAAGCCCGTTTGAAAGAAGAGGAAGCACGACTCCAGGCCGAGCAGGAAGCACGTGCCAAAGCTGAAGAAGCTCGACTGATATCGGAGCAAGAAGCGCTGGAGGAAGCGCGTCTACTGAGCGAGACTCGAGCAAAGACTGAAGAGGAAGCCCGCCGACGTGCGGAAGCCGAAGCCCGCTTGAAGGAAGAGGAAGCGCGATTCCAGACGGAGCAGGAAGCACGAGCCAAAGCCGAAGAAGAATCACGTCAGCTTGCTGAGCACGCCCGAGTGTTGGCTGAAGAGGAAGCCTGCCGACGTGCGGAAGTGGAAGCGCGTTTAAAGGAAGAGGAAGCACGATTCCAGGCTGAACAGGAAGCACGAGCTAAAGCAGAAGAGGAATCACGTCAACTTGCCGAACAGGCGCGAATGCTGGCTGAAGAAGAAGCTCAACGCCGTGCTGAAGTTGAAGCACGTTTGAAGGAAGAGGAAGCACGACTTCAGGCTGAACAGGAAGCACGCGCCAAAGCCGAAGAAGAAGCACGTCAGTTGGCTGAGCAGGCGCGAATGCTGGCTGAAGAAGAAGCC
>JALZOO010000058.1 GCA_030913905.1 Acidobacteriota bacterium | reverse complement strand
CGGGAGCTATGTGGCGGGCCAAGTATGACATGGAGCCTGATGCGTTTGCCGCCGAGATGGAGCGCCTCTGGATACAAGTCAAGCCGCTTTACGATTCGCTCTACACCTACACGCGTCGCAAGCTTTCTGAAAAGTATGGCAAAGACGTCGTGCCCCTGGACAAGCCGATTCCGGCGCACCTGCTCGGTAACATGTGGGCGCAGCAATGGGGAAATATTTATCCGCTGCTCGCACCCCAAGGAGCCGATCGCGGGTTTGACTTGACCAGGACTTTGAAGGAACGCAAGACGGATCCAAAACAAATGGTTCGTTATGGCGAAGCGTTTTTCACCTCGCTCGGATTTGAATCGCTTCCGTCAACCTTTTGGGAACGTTCGCTGTTTGCGAAACCCGTCGATCACGACGTGGTCTGTCATGCCAGCGCGTGGGATGTCGATTTTGAAAAAGATGTACGACTGAAGATGTGCGTACAAATTACTGAAGAAGATTTTTCTGTCGTACACCACGAGCTCGGACACAATTACTACCAGATGGCCTATGCGAACCAGCCGTTTCTCTATCGCGATAGCGCCAACGACGGCTTTCATGAAGCCATTGGCGACACCATGGCTTTGTCAGTAACTCCGCCTTACCTGAAGCAGCTCGGCTTAATCACTAACGTGCCTGCTCCGAACGCTGACACGGGTTTTCTGCTGCAGCGCGCGCTGGACAAGGTCGCCTTCCTGCCCTTTGGTTACCTGGTTGATCAGTGGCGATGGAAAGTCTTCTCCGGCGAGGTTGGACCAAACGATTACAATCGAGCGTGGTGGGAGCTTCGCGAGAAGTATCAGGGCGTTGCCCAACCGGCGCCCCGAAGCGAAAACGATTTTGACGCCGGGGCTAAATACCACGTCCCTGCTAACGTTCCCTATTCAAGGTATTTTCTGGCCCACATTCTGCAGTTTCAGTTTCACCGAGCGCTGTGCCGTGAAGCGGGATTCAACGGCCCGCTGTATCAGTGTTCGATTTACGGGAACAAACAAGCGGGGGAGAAACTGAAGCAGATGCTGGCGATGGGCCTTAGCAAGCCCTGGCCCGAGGCGCTGAAAGCGATGACCGGTGAGGACAAGATGGATGCGACAGCAATTATTGACTACTTCGCCCCACTGAAAACCTGGCTGGACGCGGAGAACCAAAAGGCCGCCGCCCAGTAACTCGTGCTGGTTCAGTTGGCACGATCGAGTATTGCACACTCAACATAGCGCCTCATGAATACGGAACCGGCAGCGGTAGCGACCGGGTAAACGTACGCCCACACAACGACGTTTTTTGTACGGAGCCTTTTAATTAACTACTACCCGGTCTGTATTTGTGAGGCGCTGCCCCCAAGTTTGGCATATACCAAAATGAACCGGACGCAGTAACTAACGTTTGCGGGTGATTATTTTCGTGCCCATGAGTTTTTCGACCACGTCGGGCGGCCAGTACCGGTGCTCGTGGCTTTCGCGCACTGTTGCTCGATGAACGCGAAGGATATCAACCGAAGTCAGCGGCCTGTTTGCGTGAGGCGAGGCCGTCGCTTTCGGGCTCAAGTTTCCAACACTTAATACTGTGGGGGCGACCGAGCTCAACCATCCTTCGAAATGATCTTCCAATGAATCCTGGGTGGGTCGTTTAGACGGCTCGTTAGAGCCGGCCGATGGCGGGACAAGAGAAAGCGGCCGAAATTTTCGTGCAAGCTGTTTCATTATTCGTGCGGGACAACATTAAAAAAACTCCAATACAGCTAGATTTCCAGTTCCAGTAGAAACAGGTGTAACAGCCCCTGTTTAGCTTGTGGTCTCAGGATTTTCCTCGTGTGCCTTCCGGGCTCTCGCTCTCAACCGCGTGAACTCCTCCTGCAGTTCGTTCAGTTCTTCGTCAGTGAGATTCTCCAGATTTACCAGGTGGGTGCGAGCGCCTGACACGCCCCGTAAGAGTTCATCCAGTTTCAAGTGAATGGCCAAAGCGTCGCGATTCTGCGTGTTCTGGATTAGAAAAACTGCGAGGTAGGTAAAGACTGTGGTCGCAGTATTCACCACCAGTTGCCATGTATCCGAATAATCGAAGAACGGTCCGGCAAACAGCCAAATCAGAATCAACAAGACGTTGGCAATAAACATCCAGGGCGCGCCGAGTGCATTGGCGGCTCCAATCGAAAACTTCCGAAAAGCTTGATTCATATTAACGCTCTTCAATCAAACGAAATTCCAATCCCAACTCCTAAAAGAAGCCGCGTGACCGTTTGCGCAGCAGCCGTTGCTGCCAATGCAAATTTCGAGTCACGCGGCACCTTATCGATGGAATCGAAGTAGACCCACGTTCCGTGATCCACGGACCACGCTTACGCTAAATGCGTTTCTTTTACTTACTGGGCGCGCTTATGTTGACGTCAACTTGCTTATTACCGCCGAATAACCGGCCGCCGAATACGAATAGCGCCGCCACAACAATAATCACGAAAATTACCAGTACCGCTACCACGCCTGCACTGCCCCCGCCTCCGTTGTCTCCCATGTTTTCCTCCTGTGAAATAGAGTTCAAAAACTTAGCCTGCGGTCGTTTCACCACCAAGTAGCGTCAGGATTTCTCCGGTCACATAACTCGAGTCGACTTCTGACGCAAAGTAAACAAACGCCGGCGCTATTTCCTCGGGCTGCGCCGGGCGCTTCAACGGGGTGTCCGCCCCGAACTCACGAACGTCTTCCGCGTCTTTGTCAGCCGGGTTTAGTGGTGTCCAAACAGGTCCCGGAGAAACGCAGTTGACGCGAATGCCTTTTTCAATCAGGTTCTGCGCCAGCGATTTAGTAAACGCATGAATCGCACCTTTGGTCGCGGAATAGTCCAACAGATGTTTGCTGCCTTCGAGACCGGTGATTGAGCCGGAGTTAACAATTGCGCTCCCTTTTTCCAGGTGCGGCAGGGCCGCCTTAGTCATGAAAAAATAACCATAGATGTTGGTTTTGAAGGTGAGGTCCCACTGTTCCTCAGAAAACTCTTCTAAAGTTTCCTGGTGTTGCTGGTAAGCAGCGTTGTTAACAAGTATGTCCAGCTTGCCCAACCTCTTGACGGTTTCATTAACAGCGCGTTTCGCGAAAGCCGAGTCGCGAAGATCACCCGCGATGGAAAAAGCCGCGCGTCCTTCCGCTTCAATCGCTTCGACTGTCTCGCGCGCATCACTCTTCTCTGCCGGAAGATAAGTAATCGCAACGTCGGCGCCTTCCCGCGCGAACAACACTGCGACCGCGCGACCGATTCCCGAATCACCGCCGGTAACCAGCGCCACCTTTTTTCTCAGTTTGTCTGAACCTTTGTAGAGTGGCGCCTGATAACGCGGACGAGGTTTTAACTTTGATTCAAGGCCTGGCTTCCTCTGATGCTGTGCGGGCATGGGCGATTTCGGTTCCTCTAGCTGATGAAC
>JALZOO010000024.1 GCA_030913905.1 Acidobacteriota bacterium | reverse complement strand
CCGGTGCCTTACCACTTGGCTACGCCCCAATATCAAATTCAGAATTGAAAGAGCGTAAGAACGAAATGTCGGACAAACTTAGAGCGCGAACGTATTCGATCCGGGACAATGTATCACAAGGAAAGATGCGCCAGCCCGCTTCCGATACGATCTTACTCGTTGCGCGCTGCTGAGCCTCTCGGCCTGAAAAGATACCAAATACGCTCGAACCACTTCCAGCTAACAAAGCGGCGCGGGCCCCCGCTTGTAGAAGCGCTTCCCTGGCCCTTCTAATCTCAGGCTCCATATCAAAGATCACAGACTCAAAATCGTTGTTCAAGTCTTCGCCTTCAGTCGATAGACGCGAATCTTCAAAATTAGCATCCTCAAGCGAACTTGAAAGAATAGGGGGCTGTCTAAATGTTGTCAAGGCACTGGAATTGAGTGCTGCGTATGCGTCAGTAGTGGATACGGATGCGTTTGGTGTGATGACAATGAGATGCTGCTGCGGCTTGTCTGGAAGCGCGGAAACTGTCGTTCCGGTGCCTGACGCGAGTGCGCGACCGCCAAGCAGAAAGAAGGGCACATCCGCACCCAGGGTCGCGGCAATCTCAGAAAGTTCTGCCGCAGTAGCTTCAAGTTTCCACAGATGCCTCAGTGCCAACAGCGATACCGCAGCGTTTGAGGAGCCTCCTCCCAAGCCGCCCTTTGGCGGAATGTTCTTGTCGAGGCGAATATGCGCACCACGGTGCGTTTTATACCGATCTCTTAACGCGAGAGCAGCACGCATTACCAGATTCCGACCATCGACCGGAATCTGCGGATCATCACAAGACAATGAAATCTCTGCATCATTGCTGACAGCGAAGTGAAGCGCATCGGCGAGCGTGATCGTTTGTAAGACGGTTCGTACTTCGTGGTAACTGTCCGCACGTTTACCCAGAATCTGAAGATTCCAATTGATCTTGGCGAAGGATGGAAGAGTTAAGGAAGGCTGATTCACTTGATGGCGGCTGACTCGGCCAAATCTAGCCGCCATCAAATCTATACCTGGCGTCTAGCGGGAAATGAAAATCTGTGTCAGATAAACGCTGCCGTCGGTTGAAACATAGCTGCCAATCGCAGACGCTTGAAATGCGGCGTAGAGAATGTTTGCGCGGTGACCGGATGACAGCATCCATCTTTCAACAGCAAACGCGCCCGGATCTTCGTAGCCTTTATTATACGCGATGTTTTCACCAATGACTCGGAATCGCCCGATGCCAAGCGCGCGTGCTCTGTCTTTCAAATGCAGACCTTCTCGCGTTTCATGATCGAAGAATCCCTGCCGCGCCATGTTCTCGGAGTGGACTCTTGCCATTCGACATAAATCCGGATCCCAGGCGAAAGGCTCCAATCCATTTGCCACGCGCGCGCGATTGGTCTGTTCAAACGCACTTCGCTCGACAGCGTTTGCTTCGTCGAATCCAGGCGAGGACGGAACGTCTGTCGTGGCAGCGGTAGTGTCAATGGCCACTCGTCGCGGCCGCGAGTAAGCGGCATCATTAACCCGGCCCGTAATCAGACGAGCTACCGGATGTATCTGCGCAGTCTGCGATGATGCGTTTTGGCAGAAGAAAAGTGAAACCACAAGCACGAAGCTCGCAGCTATCGCTTGATTTTTGATCGTAGAAAAGATTCCAGTAGACGAATAGTTTTCGCAGTACATGAAAGGGGGTCCGTAGTTAGCGAATAGGAACTCGCCAGGAAAGGCCTTGAGGTGGGCTGTTTATGAAAAACCTTGCCGGGGCCGGCAGGTCAGGAACGTCAATCAGACTAACAAACGGTTATACGGAGATCAACAACTTTCCACATCAACATTATCGTGGACAAGAAGAAGGCGAGAAACGCGGTATTTAGCCGCTTAAGAGGCGTTTTGGTATGGCGAAAATCGCTGGACAGCGCGTTCCCACTGGCGCCGAGCGGGGTAGCAGTAAAGCAGGACGGCTACTGAAACCAAGCCTGCGCCATAACTGTAGAAAGGGTTCCCGGTAAGAAGAGTGGCGACAAAGCCCACTACTTCAATTATCGCGCCAAGCAGCGCGACTTGAATCGTGGTCCGTTGCAAAGTAATTAGCAAACCCGAAGTACCCTTAAGCGACGCGATATCCTGCAGTCGCAAAGTCGCAAACCTCGTGCGCCGCAGCGCCACCGCGCCCAAGCCAAAAGTCAAAATCGTGATCCGCACCATGATGTCGAGCGATGGGTTGTTCTGTTGGACTAGCGATCGTCTGATTACGAATGCCAGCAGACACAGAAGGACTACGCCGACCAACAACGCCAACACCGTCCTTGCGGCTGCTTTGTGACGTTGCTGCAATTCCGACTGCACATCAGGCACTTGAGTCGAAGTTTCCATTTTCCAAATCATCCGTCAGTTGGCGCTGATCGGCAAGGTAAAAGATGCCCACAATTAGAAAGGCCCGGTATGACAGCATACCGGGCCTTCCCTGGTTTCGTTTACCCGACTGCTATGGTTTTATTTCCCGCGGCGCTGTTGAAGCAGGTGTAGCAGTGGCGGGAGCGGTTGTGTTCCGGCTCGTGGGGCGTTCCTGGGTTGCAGAGGTCGCACGATTTCTACGTTGGACCGGAGCCGAGGGCGTTACGTTCGTCGGCAGTTGGCCGTTGTACTTGATGGCTTCGTCGATCAGATCGGTTTTCCCATCTTTCTTGTCCTTGCTGATCAAAACGCCATCCGGATTAACCGAAACGTCAGCCTTTCCTATGAACTCCTTCACCAGACCGCCCATCAAACCTGGTCGATCCACCGGTTGAATATGCTTCCGGGCAGGATCGGCTTCGGGAATCGGTGCTCCAATAATACTCAACTGGTCCTTAGCCTTTTCCAGATAGTCGCTGTTCGGAAAGTTCCGCACCAGGTTCTGGTAGTACTTGGCAGCTTCATCCGGCTCTTCCTCCTGTTGGAACGTCGTGCCCAAGCGGAAAAGAACCTCGTCATTCATCGAGAAATTGGGATACTTGTCCAGTATTTCCTTTAGTCGTGACTGGGCTCCCTTGAGTCCGCCTTTATGGCCCTTGTAGCGAGCGTCATAGTAGAAGCGAGCAATCTGCAAATTGTGCATCGCTAAACTTTCCTGCGTGTCGCGCAGGTGACCCTCGACAACGGGCCGCAGGTTAGTTTGAGGATACTGCTGCAGCAGCGCCTTGAGACGTTGTTCAGCTTTGCGCGCGTTTGTTACGTCGCGATCCGATAGTCCCATCTGTCGCATTTCAGCTTCAGCAACTTTTAACATCGCATCGTCGGCTAGCGGATCTGTAGGGAAGAACGTCAGCCAGTCGAGATATCCCTGGGCTGCCTGGATTAACGCAGACTTGGTTCCTTCGAGATAAAAAGAATCAGCGATGGCCAGCTTTGCCAGCGGTAGAAAAGCTGAATCGGGATAAGTATTGATGATGGTGGAAAACAACAGCCGGCCAGTCTCATGGTTCCCTTTTCTAACTTCGTTTGCCGCTTCCACAAACAGTACTCGATCGCGCCCGGGCGCTACTGTCCCAGTCAACTCTTCATACTTCTCGTCGCCGCCACCCCCGAAAATCCCCAGGAACCCTCCCTTTTTCTTCTTTTTCGAAGATGAACCATTCGAGCTGGCCACGGCGGTTCTCGCGCCCGCGGTAGCTTGTAACCCGGCCTGCACTCGCGTGTTGAGGTCGGCAACTGAAGTTTCAAGTCGATCGACGATCGTTGGATCGTAACGCTCAGCGCGCTCCTGTTTGCCTCGAATATCATTAACTTCTGAAAGTACCGATCCGACCTCTTTGTCGAGACTGCGAAGTCTCTGGCGAGGATCGTCAGCATTCGGTTTGTCCTTCTCATTTGGCGACCCCATGGAAGAAATCGCCGCGCTGAGAGAACGCCGCATCGATTCGAGTTTCGACCGCATTACGTCAAGCCGTTGCAGCGCTGTAAGCTCGCTGCGCGTGCCGCTCTCTTGCGGAAACGCACTGCCGGCCAACGCCAAAACCAGGGCCGCGCAGATTACAAGATGAGCACCAATCCGAGAATGCATAACTAAAACCTCCAGAAACTTACTGTGTACCACCCATTGATCCTTAAACCCACTGCACGGTTGCTTCGCGCAACCCCCGCACAGCGACTTCGGGATCGTCTGCGCCGAAAATCGCGGAGCCGGCAACAATTATCTCCGCCCCTGCAGCAACGACGGACGCGATGTTGTCAACATCAATACCCCCGTCGATCTCAATTCGAATATCCAATCGACGCTCGTCGATCATTTGCCTCAACCGGCGAACTTTATCGACAGATGTTCCAATAAACTTCTGGCCGCCGAATCCGGGATTCACCGACATCACCAGTACATAATCGGCGAACGCCAACGCTTCGGTCAGACTTTCAACGGGCGTCGCCGGATTGATTACGACTCCCGCCTGTGCGCCGGCGCCCCTAATCGACGCCAATGTCCGATGCAGGTGCGCGTCTGCTTCTACGTGCACCGAAACCATCTTTGCTCCGGCTTCAACAAACTGTTGCGCGTATCTGCCCGGCTCCTCAATCATCAGATGCGCGTCGATTGGAAGACGTGTTGTTCCCGCCAGCGACTTAACCACGGGCAAACCAAGGGTGATGTTTGGAACGAAATGCCCGTCCATCACATCCACGTGCAGGATCGTTGCGCCGCCGCGCTCAACCGCTTGAATCTCTTCGCTCAGCCGGGAAAAGTCGGCCGACAGAATGGAGGGAGCAATCTCAATTGTCCTGTCGTTCATCTTCTCCAACGTTTCTACTCCCCGGCGTCTACGGATTCTCCTTGCTCGGCTGGGCCACAGGAGAGGGTTTCGTTACGGGCGGCCGGACAGTCCCGTTTTGGTTAACCGTGCTTCTGGAATTGTTATTGATAATCGACGCCGGGCGATTTGAGTTTCCGTTTGAGTTACCGGTATTTGCGTTCTTGTTTGCCGCTCGATTGCTGTTCGCGTTGCGATTTGCGGTGTTAGCGTTTTCGTTGTCGTTCTTGTTGGTGTTCTTGTTGCGCTTGGGTTTGTTCTCGTTCGTATTAGCGTTGGTGCTAAACGACTCGTTTTTGTTGTCATCCCCAGTCTTCTCCGGAGCGACGACCACGGATGACTCACCTTCCTTGGTGCTGCGGCTAATGTCCATTGCCACAGTCTGTCCCGCTTTAACCACTTCGCCAGGTCGTGGCAGTTGAAACAAAACCGTGTCGGCCTTCAACTCACTGCTGGGCCTGGTGGCTCGAACCCGAAACTTCAGACCGGCGTCGCCCAGGATTCGCTCTGCTTCAAAACGATCCTTGCCCACTACTTCAGGCACCGTAACTTCCGGACTGCGGAGTGACAGGTAAACTGTGGTGGCGAGACCAAAAAGGAAAACGACCGCTATCGCTATGGCGATGCCCAACCGACGAAGTGCTGAGAGTGCCCCGGTGGCAGTGTTCACGTAGCTAACCTCTACTCACCTTCAAACTACTGAGCGGGCCCCAAACCAAGCTGCGCAGTCTAACATCCGGTTTCGGGGGCCGCAAGGTAACCACTTTTGCTGATTACGCTGTTTTCAGCGCGTCGATCCTGCGATCTCTTCGTCTAAAAGATTCATGCTCATAAAGTAGACATGAAGGACATTCGTCGATTTGAATCACGAAGTTCGCCGCTCAAATGCGCAGATAAAAAACCCGTCTGTTCCGTC
>JALZOO010000656.1 GCA_030913905.1 Acidobacteriota bacterium | reverse complement strand
TGCGGTGCTGTAAGCCACCGGACTCACGTACAAGCCAAACTGCACGATAAACGGAATGATTATGCGGAAGTCTCTGTAGCGAACTGTCAGCGCAGTAATGATAAGTCCCGGACCTAACGCAGCGATGACCGCGAGCACTATGAATACGGGCAGCGTCAACAACCGCCAACTCGGCACGAATTGATACCACACCATCAGGGCCGCAAGGATTGAGAATGCAATCGCAAAGTCGATCAATGAGACCACTACGGAGCTCGTCGGAATGATCAATCGCGGAAAATAGATTTTCGAGATCAGCTGCGCATTGCTGACAACGCTTTGGCTGGAAGATGAAAGGGCGTTTGCGAAGAACTGCCAGGGCAGCATCGCCGCGAATACCATGATGGCGTAGGGGGCGTTCCCTTCAGACGGCAGACCGGCGATTTTTCCGAAGATAAAGGTCATCACCAGCATGCTGACGAGCGGCTGCACTAGCGCCCAGGCAGCTCCCGCAACTGTCTGCTTGTAGCGGACTGCGACATCACGCCAAGCCAGAATGTAGAACAGCTCACGGTATCGCCAAAGGTCGCTCCAATAGTGTTTCTCCGTGTGGCCGGCTTCGATCCAGAGATCAAAGGCTTCAGGAGAGTCCTGAGTCCTGAGTCCTTCAGGAGAGTCCTGAGTTAAGGGAATGGGGTCTTGAGCTATTGATGACATCAGGTTCGAACTTAGACCTTAGAACTTAGAACTTAGAACTTTGTTTTCTGAGCTCAGGATTGGTTGGCAAAAGGAAAGAGCGGGGGCAAGCCCGCCTTCCTTACCTGCGAATTGATTAATCTTGAACAAGACCTCACTCACGACTCAGTACTCAGCACTCAGTACTCAGCACTCAGTACTCAGCACTCAGGACTTTGCTTTTCACAGTCCGAGCGTTGTCCCGGCGCTGGAAGCACTTGAGCTGGAGCTTGGCGGCGGCAGAGTCGATTCCTCGTCTACGTCAGAACTATAGTGTCGCGAGCCGTAGTATCGTTGGTAGTAATAGTACTCTTCGGAGCGGATGGTGACGTTATTGAGCACCACCCCGAATATCTTCGCGCCGACGTCGCGTAGCAGTTGTCGTGAACGCTTCACAACTTTCCGCGAGCTCTTCCCGCCATGTACGACCAGCAGGACGCCGTCAACCATCGTGGAAATCAAAACGCCATCTGTAAAAGAAGTGATTGGCGGGGAATCAATCACCACATGAGTAAACTCTGTCTGAAGGACGCCCATCAGCCGGCGCATCTGATCTGAGCCCAGCAATTCAGCGGGATTGGGCGGTATCGGGCCAGACGTCAAAACATGCAAGCCCGTCGCTTCGTCCTTGGTTACGAGTGCGACCATGTCGGCTTCCGAGACTTCACTCGAAAGGATCGAGCTCAAACCCGCGCGCTCTGAGAAACCGAAGATCGACCGCAGTCGCGGCCGGCGCATGTCGGCGTCGATAATGACCACGCTGGCTCCTGTCTGGGCCAAACTTATGGCTGTGTTTACCGCAGTCGTGGTCTTCCCTTCACCGGGCAGGCTCGAGGTGACCAGCAACGATTTGGGCGCACGGCCCGCAGTTGAAAGCAGTACCGACGTGCGCAGGTGGCGATAGGATTCAGCCAGAGGTGAATGTCCTTCGACATTCATCAGCAGCTCGGGATTGTGGCCGTTGCCATTCCGCTTCTGTAATGCACCCGGAGCGGCCTTCATCATGCGACGTCGACCGACTCCTGAAGTTGACGGGATGACAGCCAGTGCGGGCAGGTGCAGTAGCCGCTCAACCTCTTCAGTGGAACTAACCGTATCGTCGAGATAGTCGAGGAAGAGGGCGAACCCGATCCCCAATCCCAGTGAAACAAACAGCGCCATAAACACGGTGCGCGTGCGATTTGGCCCGATTGGCCCACCGGGCGAAACCGCATAATCGACCACCGAAACGTTGTTCGGTTTATTCGACATGAAGACATCGTTCTCTTTCGAGCGTTGCAGCAGGCTGTCGAGCAGAGTCTTGTTTGTCTGAATCTCCTGCTGAATGATGCGGTAGTTAATTGCCGCTTCATTCTGCGTCACGGTTTCGCCACGTTGCTGCTCAAACGCTTTGCGCAGCGCCTGTTCGCGACCCAGCGTTTGCCGGTATAGCGTTTCCAGGTTGGTTACGATTGTGGCGCTTTTGCGAGTGCGACTCTCTTTGAGTTGCCTATCAAGCTCGGCGATCTGTTGATCGATCTCCTTCACTTCAGGCGCTTCCTCGGTTGCGTCCACCATTAGCAACGCGCGCTTCTGTCGCAGGTCGGCAAGTTTCGTTTCGGCGTCGCCAGTTTGTTTGGGGTCGGCCTCAGCCATGGCGGCCGCGGCGCCGGAATTTCGAGCGGCGTTATATTTCGACTCGGCGTCGATACGAGCATTCTCGGCTTCCAG
>JALZOO010000652.1 GCA_030913905.1 Acidobacteriota bacterium | reverse complement strand
GCAGCCGATGGAAGGGACTCCAGTGGAAGTGCCGGTACCTAAGAAGGTGAGCTTCATGATCTAGTCCAATGTCCAATGTCCAATGTCCAAAGTCAAACCGGAAGGCGAAGCCAGACTTTGGACATTGGACATTGGACTTTGGACCCAATCAGCCGCCAGTGATGTCGCGGCCCGTATAGGCTTTACTTACTTTCGGCGCAGCGTTGGAGAGTGAGACAAACTGCATTTGCAGGTCGGCAAGCAAGCTTTCAAGAACCTGTTGCTCCTGGGGGAGTAGATTGCCGCGGGTCTTTTGTCTGAGCATAGTCAGGATGTCGATCCAGTGTTTGCCCAGGTCCAGGTCAACCTCACGTTTCCCGGTTACCGGATGCTCCATCATTCCCAGCGAAGAGGCGGCGTTGGATGCGATCGACATCATGAAACTTGCAAAGCTTGCGGGATCTTCGGCGCCCGGTAACTCCGCCTCCGAACCGGCTACGTCCGGTTCTTCGCGCCCAGCAGGCTTTGGCGGCAAAGACGTCTCCGCCGTTGCTTCGGCGGCGGCGATAGGTTGAGGCGAGGTTATCTCAGGAGCAGCCACCGGCGGTTGTTCCCGTACGCCCTTCTCGGACTCAGGCACGTCGCGGGGACTGCCGTCCGGATTGAAGAGCCGCCGATCCGTTACTTTGAAATTCCCTTGTTCCTCGCTCATTTTACCCACCCTCATTCAAACGACTGTGAGAATAAGTCGCTCAAGATTCTTAATGTTTGGCTATGGAGCCCGATGGTAGCATCCTCATCTAACGCCCGCAACAAAGCGCATAAAAGGGGCGGTTCGCTTGGCGCGAGCGAGTATTGCCCACTCAACAGAGCGCCGCACAAATACGGAACCGGGAGCGGTAGCGACCGGGTAGTGTCTGATTACAAGCCTCCGGGACCAGAGCCGCAGTTGTATGGCGCAACTTGACCCGGTCGCTACCCCGACTCGTCGGGGTTCCGTATGTCTGCGGAATCACTCGTGTTTCGTTCGTGTTAATTGTGGATTGCCCTAATTCCCGTTTTGGACTTTCGAAGTTGGACTTTAGACTAACCCCATGCCAGCAACTTTTACCGATCTTGTCGAACTGATGCAGAAGCTACGGTCGCCTAACGGCTGTCCGTGGGACCGGGAACAAAACTATGCCACGCTCGCGCCTATGCTTTTGGAAGAAGCATACGAAGCATTCGAAGCAGTTGAAGAAGCGCGTGAAGGTAACCCAAACGAACTGCGTGACGAACTTGGCGACTTGCTCTTCCAGATCGTCTTCTACGCCCAGGTGGCTAACGAACAGGGACACTTCGCTATTGGCGATGTGACGGAGGCAATTCACTCCAAGATGGTGCGCCGCCATCCTCACGTTTTCGGCGACACCAGCGCCAAAGATTCCGCGGCCGTGTTGCGTAATTGGGAAGCGATGAAACAGGAGGAACGCCGCGCGGCCGGAAAGAGCGAGCAGAAGGACTCTCTGCTCGAGGGCGTGTCTTCGAAAGCGCCGGCGTTGATGGAGGCTCATCAGCTTTCAACTAAAGCCGCTCGAGTAGGCTTCGATTGGCAGCGAGTGGAAGACATCTTCGCGAAGCTGGAAGAAGAAGTTAGCGAGCTGCGTGAGGCTATTCAAACTCATTCCACTTCAAACGAAGAGTCGGATCACGCACTGGTGAGAGAAGAGATCGGCGATCTGCTGTTCGCGGTAACGAACATCGCGCGTCACCTGAAAGTCGAACCTGAAGCGGCTTTAAAGTTGACCAATAGGAAGTTTCGCCATCGCTTTGGTTACATCGAAAGCAAGTTGCGCGAGCAGAAACGCAAATTTGACGAAACCACGCTGGAGGAGTTGGAAGTGCTTTGGCAGGAAGCTAAGAACAGTAAGCAGTGAGCGGTGAGCAGTGGTCAGTTGCTTCGCCCCGGAGGGGCGAGATGTCTATAGCCGAATGCTGACGACAACAACCCAGCGCTCCATAGGAGCGCGATGTTCAAGGCCCGCTCGAAAGCGGGCCTTGGTAAATGAACGTCCGGTTGAGCCGCAGTTACGCGTTTAGCTGCATGGAACGCAGGATATTGCGGAACGCAGTCTGGTATGTGCCTGACTCGTTCTGCGGAGCAACCGCAATCATGTAGAACAACCTGCCATCACGTAGTTGGGTTGTCACCACCGTGACGATCTCAGCTTGTCCCGTTGCTTCGTTGACGTTCGTCATGCTTGCTGTGTACGCCGTACGGCCGGAAAGCGATGTCCGCTGCAGGCCGCTGCGCTGTTGCAAGCTACGATTCCCCTGGGCCAGGCTGTTGAGAAATTCAGTCGTTGCTTGTTGCAGGTTGCGGCTTTGTGTTTGCGCTGCGCCAAAATTGACGCCGTGAGTAAACACGGCCTGGTTCTGATACTGACCATAGGCGCCCTCCGGAGCAAACCACACGGAGTCACCACTCGCAACCTGACGCCAGTTATTTGGAACACTGACTCGAAGTCCGCCTCCGAAGAGATCGTAGTTCTGATAATTCCGCGAGGGATATTCCACACGGCCGCGAGGCGGATTGTTCGGGTAGTTGCCCGTGTTCTCGCCGGTCGGATAGCGCTGTCCGCTGCGTGCAATCTCTTCCATTGACGGCGCGCGACCCATGCTGCGGAGTCGTGCCTGAACTTGCTCGAAGTCGCGGGTATCGCGAATTGGATTTTCGACCCGCAGCATCCGGGCTTCCTGCTGAATTCGCGCGTGGCGGTTAGCCGGGCTCGGGTGACTACTTAAAAAGCCCCCACTGCTGCCGCCGCCCTGCTGTTCGATAGTGCGAAACATATTGGCAAGGTCCATTGGATCGTACCCGGCTCGGGCCATGATCTGCGCGCCGAGAATGTCAGCTTCCGTCTCATACTCGCGGCTAAACTTCAGGAAATAAACTCCAATTCCCTGGCCGGCAATCTGGGCTGCTGCGCCCGCCGGGCCACCGATGACCTGCCCCAATATGCCGAGAATTCCCGCGGCCGTTCCATACTTTTGCCCTTTAGATGCCTGAGCAGTCCCATGCCGCAGCGCCACGTGTGACAACTCGTGGGCCATCACTCCGGCCATCTCACCTTCGCTACGGGCCGCCTCGATCATGCCGCGATTAACGTACATTGGACCACCGGGCAAGGCGAAGGCGTTGATGTCGCGCGCATTGACGACTTTGAAATAGTAATTAAACTCCGGATGTTGAAACTGGGACGGAATCGAGTTGACCAGCCGTTGTCCAACACGCGAAACGTAGCCGGTCACCTGGGAGTCGTTCAAAATCGGCAACTGCTGCTCGGCTTGTTGCGCTGCCTCGCGGCCAAGCCTAACGTCGTCGGTAATTTTATATTTGTTGCTGTGATACTTGATTTGTGTCTGCGCGATAAGGGATGCCGGCATCGCAAATAGTGCGACAGCCATGAGCGTTGCCATTAACCGCTGAATTGAGCCGTAGTTTTTTCTAATCATCTCGTTCCTCCGTACTGACGCTGGTCCAACAACCCTGCCTCGACCCGAGCGTCGTCCAAAAATAAAAAGCGGCTAAAGTCCGGGGATTCGCCGCTCTTACTTTATTGCTTCCTTCCCCGAATGTGTTTATCACCGCCGTCCGGCCGTTGGGGAAGAGAGTCTTGGGCCTGGCTCGGATTTGATGAAATGTTAAGAGGGTGCGTTTGCCTCTTTGCTGTTGCCAAATTATTGCGAAGTCCAAAGGCAAAGCTGAACCAAAACGCAACATTATCTGCGCCGCTTAGCACGATTTCGGTTCGTACATTCTGCAAGCAGTTGTTAACAGACCCTCCGGGGGTTCTTACTGCAAGGTCAGTGCCAGATGGCCCTATCATTTGGATTTGTTTCGCGGATGGATATGCTCATTGAACCACTTTGCTGGCTCATCGAGGGGCGCGATGTGGTGAGGTTTACCCTTCCAAACTCGGACCATCGAAACAATCAGGAAGATCATTGAGGCGAGTCCAAACAGCGAGCTGCCGACGCTGGTGTTTGTAATGGCAGCGACGACACTAAAGAGTGTTTGCACTACGAGTATAGCAACATGCAGCGCCAGGCCTTGCGATGCGTGAAAACGTACCCTTGCTTCATTTTTGGGAACCAGAACCAGCTCGATCAGCGCTACAACTACACCGATGTAGAAGGGCGCGTAGGGCAACATCTCCACCCACTTCTCCGGCAACCCTATTCCCGCTACGGATCTGGATGTCGGCTTTTGCAGCAGGGGCCGATATGGTGCAGGCGGTGGTTGATAAGGTGTGGGCTGAGAATAGGTGGGAGGCACAAAAACTGACTGGTACGGCGAGTCGAGCGGCACATTGTCGTAGCGCCTGGTAGGTGCCTCAGAATAAACGTCGCGTTTTGCCGCTTCGTTCGCGGACGAGCCCATCTCGCGGGTCGCACCTTTTACTTCCTGCGTCGCCGTTCGCCGTTCATCTTCGATCCAAATCTCTTCCGTCTTTCTTACGTAGTCTGGATCGAGAGGATTGGTATCGTATTTACTTTTCTTCGGTTCCATT
>JALZOO010000647.1 GCA_030913905.1 Acidobacteriota bacterium | reverse complement strand
TGTTCTCCGCGTCGTCATGAATCGTTGTCATTCGCTTGATCTCAAAATTGCGTGCGCCGGCTGGGGTGCGCACTACAACCTCGTCGCCTTCTTCTTTGCCCATCAAGCTCTTGCCTACGGGAGAGGTAGTGGAAATGAGACCCTGTTGCGGATCACTTTCCTCGGGCGACACCAGGCGGTAAGTGACTTCTTCATCTTTTTCGGAGTCAAACAAAACCAACGTCGAGCCGTAGCCCGCTTTGACGCGCGAGATTTTGGAAAGATCAATTGAGGCAATCTCGCTGATCCTTTGTCGCAGCTCAACGATGCGCGCCTTCACGACGTTTTGCCGGTCGAGCGCAGCGCGATATTCCGAATTCTCGCGCAAGTCGCCAAACTCGAGCGCGCGCTTGATCTCCTTAGGCAGATGAACACGCAACTCGGATTCGAGTTCGTCAAGTTCCGCCTGAAGTTTTATCTTTATGTCTGCTGACAACGATTCGCCTCACATGGCGGGCTTGTGCCCGTTCTCGTTAGTTACCTTCAATGACATCTATCGACCATTTCCGTGATACTTCGCTTCATCGGGTGCGCCAAATGAAATTCCAGTGTCGCGAGCGGTCCGTACAAGCTGCCCATCGGCAGGCACAGTCTTCACATTAGCCACTGCCTGACATATCGGCACCGTGATTACATCGCCCGCCTGAAGGGCCACCATCACTCCGCGTTTGCCTTCAACCAGCGTCCGCACTGCGCACGATCCATAGTTGGTAGCCAACATTCGGTCAAAAGCATTAGGCCGGCCACCGCGTTGCAAGTGCCCCAGCACAACGCACCGCGCCTCTTTGCCCGTGAGTTCTTCGAGGCACCTCTGACAATAAGCGCCGATTCCACCCAGTCGCGGCGCGTGTTGTCTGTCGCCCTTGTCCTGGTAAATAAGATCATGGCCCCACTCGAGTGCGCCCTCAGCGACCACAACGATACTAAAGTTGTATCCCGCTTCATCGCGAGTCCGTATTCTATCTGCGACTGACTGCATCGTGAACGGAATTTCGGGAATCAGGATCACGTCTGCCCCGCCGGCAATGCCTGCATGCAAAGCGATCCAACCCGTATGCCGGCCCATCACCTCGAGGATCATTACGCGGTCGTGTGATTCGGCAGTGGTGTGCAGGCGATCAAGTGCGTCGGTGGCGATGTCGAGAGCGGTGATGAAGCCGAACGTCAGTTCGGTGCACGCAAGGTCGTTGTCGATGGTTTTTGGGACACCGACAACAGGCACCCCCCGCTTGTCAAACTCCATCGCGATGCCCAGCGTGCCCTCGCCGCCGAGCACGATTAGAGCTTCAATTCCGAGACGTTCCAGATTCTGGACGGCTTCATGGTAAACGGCTTCAGGCTTTGTAGCCGTGCCCTCCGCCGACATCTCAACAAATCTTCCACGATTGCGCGTGCCTAGAATCGTGCCGCCGCGCGGCAGCAATCCCCTGACGTCTGCGAGGTTAAGCGGCCGCGTTCGCGTTTCGCCAAGCAAGCCCTCAAAGCCGTCCTCGATGCCGATCACCTTCATTCCGTATTGACCGGTTGCAGTGGTTACAACCGCTCGAATGACGGCATTCAGTCCCGGCGCATCACCGCCGCCAGTCAGTATCCCAATGGTCTTGTACATAAGTAAGTTTGGGTCTAAGAGCTTTACAGCCGCTTCACGCGAGGTGGTTCGTGATACTCCCCATACTCCGAATATTCGCGCGTAATGATTTGCCCGGGCCGAACGTTTTCTGTAAACAGCCCTAGCGCATCCTTCAGAATCGTTTTTTGCAACTCGCGCATATTCGGCTTGCCAAGACTATTGCCGATCTTGAAACCGTTCGGGTAAATCGTCCGCGGTGGTCTCATCTGTGCCGAAACTTCCGGGCTAACCGTAATCAGGACCGTCGGTATTCCTTTCATCTCAATTTCCCGTTGAACCGCCACGACCGTACGGTGACAAACGCTTGGTCAACCGCCGGTTAACACTACAACATCGGCTCGCGAACCCTTGTCGATTTCGTTGGCAATCTCACGCGCGGTGCCTTCATACATTGCTTTGAGTTGCATGGTGTAGCCCATGTAGCCAACGTGCTTGTTGGCAATCCCGCCAATAAAACCTTCTTCCTGAAGGTCGCGCAGCACATCGATAGGAAACACGACATTGATGTCTTCATCAGCGTCGCTGTGATCGTAGTGATGATGTGTCACCATCAGATTAGAGGAGTCGACATCCGCCGGAATGATTCGGTAACCAAGGTCGCCTAACTCATCAGCGATGTTGAAAGGCTCCTGTTCTTGCAAATGAACTCCTGCGGCTGTTACCAGCGCAACGGTAGTTTTCGCCAAGTCCCCCTCAAACGGAGTAAACGGAACGCACTTGCGGGACATGGTCATAATGGCAGTTGTTCGACGTCGCAGACGTCGTGAACGTTTAGAAACTTATGAACGTTTAGAGGCGGGACTTGTCCCGCCCCTGCGTAATTGTCGGCACAAGTGCCGACCCTAAACGATCCCTATGATTGTTGCCGGCACAACGGTCGACACTAATCTAACTTCCCTTTAGAGTTTCCTTAAGACTTCAAGAAGATCCTCATTATCTGGTTGGTCAGCGATGTTGTGGATATCCACAAAGGCAAGTTTGCCTTCCTTATCTACGATGAACAGAGCGCGTTCGCTGATGCCGTCTGCTTCACGATACGCGCCGTATTGTTTCGCCACTTCACCCTTGGGATGAAAATCGCTTAACAGATCATAAGAGAGTCCGCCGAGACTCTTGGCCCATGCGGTGTTACACGGCACGCTGTCAACTGATATGCCCAGAACCTGGGCATCGTAGCCTTTGAAGCGTTCGAGGTCAGCCTCGTACGCAGGCATCTGCGCCGTTCAGACCGGGGTCCACGCCAGCGGGTAAAACGCCAGCACCACATTGCTCTTGCCGCGGAAATCTGAGAGCTTCACCTTCTTGCCTTTTTCCAGGTGACTCGCCAGCTCAAAATCCGGGGCAGTATCTCCAACTTCAGGCATAGAGACCTCCTCCGTTTCCTGGTTTTCCTTAGTTCAAACTTTTGGGGGTTGTTGCAGGATCCAGAGTAATTGAACGAACTACAGAGTTCAACCTTTGGTTGCTCATTCGCAGGGCAAACAAATACGAACCAAGCACCAAAGATGATGGTTGACCCTCTACTTCTGCTCGCGTAGCATGTGCCGAGAATCGATGCTCGCCCCCGAGTTTTCCAATCGGCATAGTTTCGGCAAAGGCGTTTTAGAATTTGGAAATAGACGACGACGCAAAAGAGATCGTTCGCGAGATTGGAACTGCGATAAACGAGTCGGTAGAGAACTCATCGAAAGTCGCCGCGGCAATCGAACGGCTCCGCGATGCCGGCTATGAAATGGAGCTGACGCTGCGGTTGGAGATCGGCCTCCGGCCTCATGCAGGGAATGAAGACGGCGAAGGCGGCGACGCAACGCTTGACCTCACCGACGAAGACGTCCAGGTGCTTCAGCGAATGAAGATTCGCATCGATCCTGAAGAGAAGCACTAGTCACACCACGCTTTACATTTCGAAAAACCAGCAAACGGTCCACTAAAACTCACTAACCAGCACTAAATTCTTTTTCGTCCAGTTCGTGTAATTTCGTGGATCGGTTTGTTTGTTGCTCCGCTTGGCGCAACTTTCGCCGCTGTGGTATCTTGGCTGGCTTTCAATCCTACCAATTTTTTGGCTTCAAAGGCTTTCGGGAAAGAGGAGTTAATAGGAAAGTATGGCTACGTCCAGCGCAACTAACAATGGCAACACTGCTGGTCAACCGTCGGGTCGTGTCGTGCAAATTATCGGTCCGGTAGTTGACGTCGAGTTCGAAGAAAAACATCTGCCGCCGATCTATCAAGCCCTGAGAATTGTTTCAGAAGGCTTCGACGTGCCCACGCCGATCGATTTGATTGCCGAAGTTCAACAGCATCTCGGTGAAGGCCGCGTGCGCACGGTTTCGATGTTGCCCACGGACGGAATGGTTCGCGGCATGAAGGCCATCGATACAGGTGGCCCGATCACGATGCCGGTTGGTGAGGGAACTCTGGGTCGCGTGCTCAATGTAATCGGTCAGCCGGTGGATAACCTCGGTGACGTCAAGCACACAGAACGGTACCCAATTCACCGTCATGCGCCGACGTTTGAAGAGCAGTCGACTGAGTTGCTGATGTTTGAAACCGGAATCAAGGTCATTGACTTGATTCAGCCGTTTGTGCAAGGCGGCAAGATTGGCCTGTTTGGCGGTGCGGGTGTCGGCAAGACGGTTATCGTGATGGAGTTGATTAACAACATCGCGAAGGCGCGCTCCGGATTCTCGGTATTTGCCGGCGTGGGCGAACGCACGCGCGAAGGTAACGACCTGCTCCGCGAAATGGTTGAGTCGCAGGTCATTCAGTTTGGCGAGAAGTTTAATAAACACTTTCACGACACCGGCGAGTTTGACATGACGAAAGTCGACATGGACGCGCTGGGGCAGTCGAAGGTGGCGCTTATTTACGGCCAGATGACCGAGCCGCCCGGAGCTCGTTTGCGCGTGGCGCTCTCAGGTCTCACCGTCGCTGAGTATTTCCGCGACAAGGGTCTCGACGTTTTGCTGTTCATCGACAATATCTTTCGGTTTACGCAGGCGGGTTCCGAAGTGTCAGCGCTCCTGGGTCGTATGCCTTCTGCCGTAGGTTATCAACCGAACCTGGCTTCGGAGATGGGCGAGATGCAGGAGCGCATCACGTCCACCAAGACCGGGTCCATCACCTCGATCCAGGCTGTGTACGTTCCGGCTGATGACTACACAGATCCCGCGCCGGCCACGACCTTCGCTCACCTTGACGCGGTGACTGCACTCTCAAGACAGATTGTGGAGCTGGGAATTTATCCGGCGGTCGATCCGCTCTCTTCGTCTTCGCGCATTCTCGATCCGCGCATCATCGGGGAAGAGCACTACAACACCGCGCAGGACGTGAAGCGCGTGCTCCAGCGTTACAAAGACTTGCAGGACATCATCGCGATTCTCGGCCTCGATGAATTATCCGATGAGGATAAGCTGATCGTGTCACGTGCGCGCAAGGTACAGCGTTTCTTCTCGCAGCCGTTTTTCGTAGCCGCACAGTTCACCGGCCTGGAAGGCAAATATGTGAAACTGGAAGACACGATCAAAGGGTTCCGCGAGATCGTTGAAGGCAAACATGATGATCTGCCGGAACAGGCGTTCTTATTGGTCGGCACGATTGAAGAAGCGGTAGAAAAAGGCAAGACGATCGCTCAATAAGTAAGGGATGAAGGATGAGGGATGAGGGATGAAAAAGACGAAGTAAGACGTCAGATGAATCGGCGGGCGCAGCGCTTATTCATCCTTCATCCTTCCGACTTCATCCTTGGTTGTCATGGCTCAACTCCAACTTGAAGTAGTTACACCTGAACGTCGCGTGCTTGCAGAAGCCGTGGACTCCGTCACTGTGCCGGGGCTCGGCGGTGAGCTGGGCATACTGCCTGGCCACACGCCGCTAATTTCCCAACTTCAGACCGGCGTGCTCTCCTACACTACGGCCGGTAAGACTCAGCAGCTACACGTCTCCGGCGGCTTCATCGAAGTGAATGATGATCATGTGTCGGTCTTGGCTGAGGTAGCGGAACGGCCGGAAGAGATAGATGCCGCCCGCGCGCGGCTGGCGCGGGAACACATCGAAAAAGAGTTGAATGCCTGGACCGGAACCGAAGAAGATTTCGAAAACGCCCGTGCCAAGCTGGAGCGTTCAGTTGTTCGCCTACAACTCGCCGGCGGCGGCTCCAGGGGTTAACTCAACTTCTTGAGTCAGCTTTAGCTTGTGTCATCAAAATCGGGCAACCTAAAGGTTGAACTCTGAACTGCTTGCGTTGTTACCCAAGTTAGCTCCCAGCCTTAATCGCCTCCCGCATTTCAATTACAGCACGCTCCAAACCAGTAAAGACTGCCCGCGCGATAATGTTGTGCCCGATATTAAACTCAGCGACTTCCGAAATCCCTGCTACCGCACCCACGTTTCGATAAGTTAGACCGTGACCCGCCGCAATCAACAATCCGTACTGTGTTCCCAGAGCTGCACCTTCGCGTAAACGTCTCAATTCCTGGCCCACACGCAAGGCGCCTTCGCCATGAAAACCCACGGCACCCAGCGTAGCCTCAGCATAGGCCGCTGTGCACAACTCGATTTGTTGCGCATTCACTTCATGCGCAGCCTCAATCTGCTTTGGATCGGGATCGATAAAAAGGCTGGCCAGGATTCCAGCTTGTCGCAGCCGGCTTACGGTCGCGCGCACGATGGCGATATTGGTCCTCACGTCCAGCCCGCCTTCAGTCGTTATCTCGTTGGGGTTTTCGGCGACCAGGCTGACTGCGTCCGGACGAGTGTCCAGTGCGATCTTCAGCATCTCTTCAGTCGCCGCCATCTCCAGATTGAGATAGGTAGTGACCGTCTCGCGCAGTGTTTTGACGTCCCCATCCTGAATGTGCCGCCGGTCGCCGCGCAGGTGTACTGTGATGCCGTCCGCGCCTGCCTGTTCGCACAACATAGCGGCAGCAACGAGGCTGGGTTCCGGCGCGCGCCGCGCCTGTCTGACAGTTGCTACGTGATCGATATTGACGTTGAGTCGTGCAGTCATTGATTTCTGGACTTTCTCATTAGCACCTTGCTTTAGCAAGGTGATCTGACGAACCTCATTAAATCCAGAAACCGTTTCAACGGTTTCTTCTGGGAGCCGTTAAAACGGCTCATAAGGAGTTCTCGGCAACGGGTGATCACCTCGCTGAAGCGAGGTGTTAATGAAAATAAATCAAGGGCGCTAAACAGCCTGCGTGTCATGCACCGACTTAATCGCGCGATCGTAAACACCTCGTCTCGCCTGTTGGCGAATGCGACCAACTTCGCTCAGCATCCTGAAACTATCGCTCATCACGTTGACCTTGCTTCCTTCCGCATGGTCCCACCGCACGGGAATCTCTTTTAGTCGCAAACCCGCGCGGTAAGCAACATAAAGCAGCTCAACGTCGAAACCGAAGCGGTCAATGGTGGCACCCGCGATAATTGGCCGGCAACTACTCATCCGAAAAGCCTTGAAGCCGCATTGCGTATCCCAGAAAGGAAGACCGGTCGCCAGCCTTACCGCGAGATTGAAAACGCGACCACCCTGCTCGCGCCGCCACGGCTGATGTACACCGATCAGACTACGATCGAGCGCTCGTGATCCAAAAGCGACGTCGCATTCACCGCGCGCAATCGGCTCAATCAGCTTCGGCATTTCTGTGACGGGAGTCGACAAGTCCGCGTCCATGAATAACGCAATCTCGCTGCGCGAAGCGAGCAAACCCAATCGTACCGCCCGCCCCTTTCCCAGGTTGGATTGGTAACTAATAACTGAGCTACGGAAGTTTTTTGATTCGGCCAGTTCTTCTCGCGCGGCGTTAGCCGTGTCGTCAGTAGATCCGTCGTCAACCACGATCAGTTCCGAACCCGGCGCGTACTCATCAAGGTAATCAACGATGACGCGCAACGATTTTCGCAGGCGCGTGCCTTCGTTATATGCAGGAACAACAACTGACAGGGAAGCAGTCATTAAGGGTTCGCGCCGAATATACCACAGGCGCCGGCATTGACCCGTTACCGGAGAAACGCAGCGCTTGTGTTAAAATCTCAATGGCTTCGCGCTTGGGTTTACGCGCGGAATGACCGAGGGATTATGTCGAAACGATTCATCATTATTGCGACTGCGATTGTGCTCATTGGTGCACTTGTCGGGGGTACTATCGGCCGCTCGAGGCGTTTTGGGCATAGTCCGCAATCAAAGGGCTCGGCGGTTCGCGCTGAGTCAGACGATATAGAGAAGGACTACAACGAAGCGGTTGAGACGATCTCCCAGGGTTACGCCGGCGACATCGATTACGAAAGAGCCACGCAAGCGGCTATTCAGGGGATGCTTTCCACACTTGATCCCCACTCGATGTATTTCCCCTTCAACGAGTTCAAAAAGCTCAAGGAAGATCAGGGCTCGAGGTTTTACGGCATTGGCGTAACGATCGTTCAGCATCGCGATGGTGTTTACATTCAATCCGCGGTTGAAGGCACGCCGGCAGGCCGGCTGGGGCTGCGTTACGGCGATCGCATACTTGAAGTCGATGGGCAGGACGCGCGCTCGTGGTCGAGTGAACAGGTCTCAAAAAATGTCCGCGGCGGCCGTGGCGAGCCGGTGAAAATTAAGGTGGATCGCGCTGGTTCCGAAGCTCCGCTGGATTTCACCATTGTCCGGGATGCGGTTCCGCTGCCTTCCATTCGCAACGCTTACATGCTGCGTCAGGGTACGGCTTACATTGGACTGATCGGCGGGTTTCAAAGCACGAGTGACGAAGAGCTGCGCGAGGCGATCACCAAACTCAAAAGCCAGGGCATGCGCCAGTTGATTCTGGACATGCGCGGCAATCCGGGCGGACTGCTCAACCAGGCGATAGATGTAGCCAGCGAGTTTCTGCCGCGCGGGCAGGTGGTGGTATCCGTCAAGGGACGGACTGACTACAGCGATCCAATCGTATACAAGTCGAGTGGCTCTGATCCGGAGGATGTGCCTCTGGTCGTACTGATCAATCGTGGATCAGCTTCAGCTTCTGAGATCGTTGCGGGCGCAATTCAGGATCACGGTCGCGGACTGATTGTTGGTGAAACAAGTTTTGGAAAAGGGTTGGTGCAACACGTATTTCAACTGCCTTTCAATACAGGACTCACGTTAACCACGGCGCGTTACTACACCCCCTACGGCCGATCGTTGCAACGTGATTATTCGAGCGGGTCGCTTTATGATTACTACACGAGACATCAAGATGAAGAGCCGCACCCTTCAGCCTCATCGGCTCCGGGCAATCAGCAAACGTCGATGGCCCAGCCATCGCCGACACCACATCCGCCGAGTGGCCCTCCAGTAAAGACTGCAGCGGGCCGCGTGTTCTATGGCGGTGGCGGCATTACTCCCGACATCGACGTCAAACCGCTTGCGTTTTCACCACTCAGAAATCGCATTGCTGAGTCGGCCTTCCAGTTTACGCGCCGGCTTGCTGCCGGACTTGTGCCGGGACTTGAGGGTTATAAAGTTGAGCAGGTGCAATACGGCCGTAATCCAAAGACTGGCGACTATCCGATCAACGATCGCGTGATGGAAGCCTTCCGCAACTTCGTCCGCACAGATGTCGAGTCGCAACTTACATTGGCGCAACTTGATGAAGACGTTGATTTCGTTAAACTGCGACTGCGCGAAGAGATCGTAACTGCGGCGTTTTCAAACGACGCCGGGGCTCGCGTGCTGCTGGACAGCGATCCGCAGGTCTTACGCGCGCTCGAGGCCCTGCCTGATGCCAAACGCCTCGCCGAGATGGTGCGCTCGGGTACGTCCCAAAGTTGACTAAAATCTCACGATCCGGACAAAACTATCCGCGAAGCAACACGAAGTTTCACTAACAAGAGTTAGTTTTTTTAGTGCAATTTAGTGGACCGTGTGCTGGGCTTTGTTTGAACGTCCCGTTATCTAGGTCAATCCAACACCCTCGCGATTACACACTTCAAGTAGTAAGTCTCCGGCACCGTCAACAACACGGGATGATCGCTCGCCTGCATGCGCTTTTCGATGATCTGTAGTTTGCGATGGGCATCGTTGGCAGCTTCGGCAATCAGTTCCACAAACGTGTGCTCAGGCATGTGATAAGAACAGGTGCAGGTTACGAGGATGCCGCCGCGGTTGAGCAGCTTGAGCGCACGCAGGTTTATTTCTTTGTAACCCCGCGCCGCTGCCCCGACGCTGGCGCGATTTTTTGCGAATGCCGGCGGATCGAGGACGATGGTATCGAAGCTTTCGCCCGCGGCTTCCATTTCGCGCAAGGCGTCGAAAACATTTGCTTCACGAAATTCAACGTTCGTTGCGTTGTTCAGGGTGGCATTGCGCCGGGCAGATGCTATCGCCTCGCCGGAAATATCAATCCCTATGATGTTCTCGCAAACTTCCGCGAGGTGAAGCGCGAAGGCGCCGTTGAAAGTGAAGCCATCAAGGACGCGACCGTGCGCGACACCCCGCGCGGCGAGACGGTTCTCGCGCTGATCTAGAAAAGACCCGGTCTTCTGACCCGAAAGTGGAGCCACACTAAAACGAATCCCAGCTTGCAGGATTTCAAACTCATCCGGCGCCTCGCCGTAGAGTGTTCCCGCTATCATCTCCAAACCCTCGTGCTGCCGAACGCGCACGTCATTTCTTTCGATAATCGCTCGCGGGGAAAACTCCTCGCTCAGCAGTTCGACCAGCATCGGCTTGATTGCTTCCGAACCTTGCGACAGTGTTTGCAACACGAGCACGTCGTCATAACGGTCGACGATTATTGATGACAACAAGTCGCCTTCCGAATAGATCAAACGATAAGCATTCGTATCAGAGGGTATCTTCTGACGGCGAGCAAACGCGTCTCGAATCCGGCTTCGCCACCATTCGCGTTCGATCAGTTGTTCGGTTTGGGTCAGGAACCGCAACGCGATTTGGGAAGTGTCGCTATAGAAAGCCTGACCCACAAAGTTCCAGTTCGGGTCGCGGACGGTAACGACCGCACCGCCGCCCGCATCACCGGCGTTGACGATGTCGCTGCGATAAATCCACAAGTGGCCGTGGCGAATACGATCCGCGCCACGCTTTGTTACGGTAATCGGCTCCATAGAGGTAGTGACAGCTTTGCCCTAAGTCGTTGGTGCGGCCCTCGGCTTTGCCGCCCGATGTGAGGCGGTGGCTACGCCCCGCCGCCAGCAGTCAGACTATTCCCCGGGCTATGCCCCTGGTCCGGGCTTCGCCCTTCGGATTTATGGGCCGAAGGCCATATCAAGGGCATAGCCCAAATGTAAGGCGCATCTCTACGGCGGGGCATAGCCCCGCCTCACATCGGGCGGCAAAGCCGAACCTGACATGGCCCATGACTCTTAAAGGCAAAGCTATAGTGACTCAATCTAACATACAAGCTCGATCAATCCACTTGGGATATCCCAAAGTGTTTCGTCGGTCTTGGTGTGATTCGTGGATCGCTTTCCGACCTCGCGAATTCCGCGCGCCCGTTACGTTAGCGCGCCGTCGCCCGTGGTCGTTCTTTGCGGTTAGACCGCCGAGAACCTAAACTATCCATTCACGGCCAATATTCGGTTGCTTACCAGGGACGTGGCTGATTTGAATCGACGGCATGCCCACAAAATCACAAACTGAGCGCGGCAAACGATTCGAGACTACCTCCGGAATCGATCTGCCCGCCGATTTCAATCCATCCAACACTGAACCAATCGATTACGAAAAGGACCTGAACTCTCCAGGCGATTTTCCCTTCACCCGCGGCATTTATCCAAACATGTATCGCGGCCGCCTGTGGACCATGCGGCAGTATGCCGGCTATGC
>JALZOO010000643.1 GCA_030913905.1 Acidobacteriota bacterium | reverse complement strand
CTGGAAGCGTCGATACACCATTCCTCAATCCCGATGTCTGCCAATGAATACATTGAATCTGTCATGACTGCTTTGCACAATAAGTTTGAATGCCTGAAGGTGACAAGTCCTGGCCCTGCGGGCTGGCCTCGTAAAACGAGGCGAGGCCTCTCAGATTGGGAGATATCCGTGACCGGGGGTAGTATTGAAGCATTCCGCCCTACCATCGCCCGCACTACAGCGCGTCGAATCGCCCCGTTATACGTTCGCTCTCTAAAGTGACGATTTCTCAATGACCGATGAGACCCACAAAGTAACGCGCCATCACACAGTGCCCGAGGACATAATGGCTTCGGAAACTCGCTACCGCCGACTCTTTGAATCCGTACCAGACAGCATTGTTATTCTTGATGCCGACAGCCTCCAGATCATCGACGTGAATCCGGCTATGGTGAAGTTGTTGGGTGATTCGCCTGTCGAATTCTTAGGCAAGGAACTCTGGGAGATAGGTCTGTTCAAGGAAAAGAACGAAAGCCAGATTGCGTTTCAAGAGTTGCAATACGCTGGCTATGTTCAGCACGAAGACCTACTGCTCAAAACTAAAGCGGGAGAACATCGCGAAGTAGAGTTGTTCATGAACGAATACGCGGAGGGGGATCGTCAGGTTATTCAGTGCAATATCCGCGACATCACTGGACGCAAACGCGCAGAGTCCGCCGAGCAGCAGGCGGAGCGCGAGCAATCGGCGAAAAGCGCTGCGTTGCTGGCGCAGATGGCTGGTAAGGCCGCACGTCTGGGTGGCTGGACCATTGACTTGCCCGATCGCACACTCACCTGGTCGGATGAAAACTGCGCCATCCACGATGTGCCGCCGGGCTACAAGCCAACCCTGCAAGAGGGCATCGGCTACTTTCCGCCGGAGTATCGGGCGGAAGTCACTCGTCATGTAGAGGAATGCGCGCGGGACGGCACTCCCTACGACTTTGAATTTCCCAAGTACACTGCCAAGGGCCGGTTGATCTGGGTGCGCTCTATTGGCGAGGCGGTTCGCGATGCCGATGGCAAAATCATCCGGCTGCAAGGGGCCTTCCAGGACATCACCAAGCGTAAGCAAGTCGAAGCAGAAAGAGAAAAACTAATCAAGGAGTTGCAGGACGCTCTCGCAGAAGTGAAGACGCTTCGAGGGATACTACCGATCTGTATGTACTGTAAAAAGATTCGTGATGATGAAGGAGCGTGGACTCAACTCGAACTCTACATCAAAGAGCATACCGGCGCAGACTTCAGTCATGGGATGTGTGAGCCATGCGCGGCGAAGATGTACCCGGGAATATTTGAAAAGGTACGGCGGAGTGGTGACTTGAAGGAATAAGTCCAAACAGGTTAGTACCATCTTCGGTAGCGGGTGTTCCTCAGCCTGAAACACGCTCCGCGGGCTCATGCTCGGTTAAGTTGTTTTTGGTTTGGCTCTTTCAGCCAGATGCCTGGTGGTATGTTCCGTCACACTCGCTGGAACAGCGTCCGCAAAGTTTGCCTCATCCAACAACTTTGCGGTTGACGCGGATTCAAATGCCGGCTGCGTTTCGGGCGAAGCTGGTTGGAGTTCACTTAGGGGGGTTCTTCGTTTCCACTGCTTCTTGAGCTGTTGGGTTCTGATGAAGGTCTGAATGTGCCAGGCGCCGATCGCGATCAAGAGCCCGGCTGTAACATAGATCAGCGGATGCTTGTCTGGAACGATAGCAAATAACAAAATCGACAACGTAAAGCTCACGATTATGGTTAAGGCATTAAGAACCGTGTTCGCTGTTAGATGCTCTTCGGGTGGAATCTCACGTTTGACGGGTTTCGACAAGTCGGGCAGAAAAATGCCGCACTGTCGGCAGTAGGTTTCAGCCAGCTGTTCGGCTTTTCCGCATCTTGGACAATACATACTATTCAAAATGATTATCGCACTAGAAAAGTTTTAGTTTACTTCCAACCTGCCGACCTCAGGCTAGCCTCGTAAACGAGGCAAATCATGTTGCCAAGTGGCCCACCTGGTAATAGAATCCGCCCGCACCAATCCAACTTGCCATTCTGCAACTCAATAAGGAGGAGATA
>JALZOO010000620.1 GCA_030913905.1 Acidobacteriota bacterium | reverse complement strand
TAGCGACCGGGTCTGCGAGCCCAACAGTTAAGTGCCGGCGCAGGGGTCAAGAAGTTCTCAGCTTCACCCGGTCGCTATCGCTCCCGGTTCTGTATTTGCCCCAAAGCTGGGATGCGAGCTGCTTTAGTGGTTTTCAAATAGAGTAATTGCCGTGATCGTTAGGTTCGCCCTGATCTATCGTAAGGATCGCCCATGAAAAGAGCTTACGTTTTTGTCTGTCTTCTTTCGATGATGTGCGTCTCCGGAGCAGTCGTGAGTGCGCAAACCGCTACTCACGAATCGCCGACCACGCCGCCGACTCTCCGAGCGTTGGGACCTACGGCGAGCGCCCCAGTTCTGAAGCCTACCGACACGACGGTTATAACGACCGAACCAGAGATCGAAGAGAACGACGTTGTCCGTGTCAGCACCAACCTGATTACGGTGCCGGCTGAAGTGATGGACCGCAACGGGCGTTACATCGGAAACCTGCGCCGCGATGACTTTCGCGTTTTCGAGAACGGCGTGGAACAGGAACTCGCCTATTTTGCATCTGTAGAACAACCGTTTACCGTCGCGCTATTGCTCGATGTCAGCGGCTCAACGCAGTCTCAGCTACAGGCAATCCGCGCTGCTGCCAATACATTCATAAAACGCCTGCGCCCAAACGATCGGCTGTTACTCATTTCGTTTGACGGAAAGATAAACGTTCTGACCGAGGCTGTAACCCTGACTGAGCTGCGACAAAAGAAACTGCGTCTCGATGCTGTCAACGACGGTACCCTGCTGTACGACACTTTAGGATTTGCTCTCAACCAGCGACTCGCAAATATCAATGGCCGCAAAGCGATTGTATTGCTCACAGATGGAGTAGACGGCGGCAGTAAGAAATCTTCCTACAAACGAAACATTCGTGACGCTGAAGAAGCTAACGTTGTTATCTACACGGTCCGCTACAACACTCTGCCACAACTTCCTGAGCGCTTGAGTCAGATTGCCAACTCAAAGGCGAGAGCACACGTCCACGCGCGCATGCTCAAGGAATACGGTGTCGGTGAAAACTACCTTCACGCACTGGCCGAAAAAACCGGCGGCCGTCTTTACAATGCTGACAATCTTTCGGAAGTTCCCCGGGCGTTTGAAGCGATCACTGAGGAACTCGGTCGTCAGTACAGCCTCGGGTACTATCCCAGGGGTATTGTAAAAGCGGGGGAGCGGCGCGATATCAAAGTGAAGACGCGCTCGCCAAACCTGGTTGTGCGTGCTCGTGAGAGTTATACGGCGAGTGCGGCTGTTCGTTGACACTCATGGCTACTGCACGTTAATCTGTTATCCCGTGAATCACACGGGTACTAATCCTCAAAATCATCCCAACAAAATAGCTGTCGCCATCATCCCGGCTCGTTACGATTCCGTTCGCCTGCCGGGCAAAGCGCTGCTCGAAATCGCGGGAAAACCCATGATTTGCCATGTTGTAGAGCGCGCGCTGTCAGCCCGAAATGTCTCACGTGTGATCGTGGCGACTGACGATGACCGAATTCGTAGGACAGTAGAGTCGGCGGGCTACGAATGTGTAATGACTCGCGTCGATCATGCAAGTGGAACTGATCGGATAGCCGAAGTTGCAAGTTCACTCCCGGAAGCAAGCATCATTGTGAACGTCCAGGGCGATGAACCCTTGATTTCGTCTGAAACGATCGAACGGGCAGTTGAGGAGATGGGCGGAGAGGGAAGCGCGATAGTGACGACGTGGGAACCGATTGAGTCAGCGGCGGATGTCTTGAATCCTGATGTAGTCAAGGTAATCGCGAACGACCGCGAGGAAGCACTCTATTTCTCTCGTTCGCCAATTCCTTACCCACGCGATGCGGTTCGAGAACACGGGTCGATCGAAGCGGCCCTCCGCAATAAGCCGTTGCTGGTGTCAACTTTCCGCAAGCATACGGGCCTCTACGTGTATCGCCGCGACGTGTTGATTCAGTTTACGCAGTGGCCCCAAACGGAGCTGGAACGTCAGGAACGTCTGGAACAGTTGCGAGCGCTGGAGCACGGTGTAAGGATTAAGGTGATCAAAGCGAGCACTTCTTCGATTGGCGTAGATACGCCTGAAGATTTGAAACGAGTACGTTCGATTGTTGGGGAGGAGTTTCAAGTTTCAGGTTTGAAGTCTCAGGTTTCTTAGACCTAAACCTGTGACTTGAAACTTGAAACTTGAGACTTGAATGATGGGAGATTGGATTGGCTTAGGCATTATCGGTTTCATCATCCTATGCGGCGTGTTCGGTCTTTATTGGCTCACGCGGCCTTACGAAGTATCGGTTGATGAATTTGATAAGCGTGCACATGAAGCGCCCAGCTTGCTAAGCGCGGGTTTCGCAGGCCTGCAAAAGATACTTGATCCGGCGGCGAAGAAAGCCGTAGAAGCGCAGGAGGATTTCAAACAAGGACGCTTCGACGCACAGCAACCCAAGGACGACGATCCGGATCCGGGAGAGGCCGGTAGCCAGGAGGCCGGTAGCCAGGAGGCAGGCGACAGTAAGCAGTAGGCAGAAAGCAGAAGGCAGAAAGCAGAAAAGAAAAAGCAGATAAGGTTTAGACGCTGGACTTGTCCGGCCATGCTAAATGTTTAGGTTTGTGTTGAGGAATAATAATGACTAAATACATCTTCGTAACGGGTGGAGTAGTTTCCAGTTTGGGAAAAGGCCTCGCAGCTTCATCCATCGGCTGCCTGCTTGAAGCTCGCGGGCTCAGCGTCGCATTGATAAAGCTCGATCCGTATATCAATGTCGATCCGGGCACTATGTCGCCTTTTCAACATGGCGAAGTCTTCGTTACCGACGACGGAGCGGAAACAGATCTCGACCTCGGTCACTACGAACGGTTTACTCATGCCCATCTGTCGCAGGCAAACAACTGGACGACCGGCCGCATTTACCTTTCCGTGATTGAGAAGGAACGGCGGGGCGACTACCTCGGCAAGACCATCCAGGTCATTCCGCATGTGACGAACGAAATCAAGGATGCTGTCCGCGCCGTCGCCGAGAAAGACAACCCTGATTGCATCATCGTGGAGATTGGCGGGACGGTCGGCGACATCGAGTCGCTGCCATTTCTCGAAGCCATTCGCCAGATGGGGAATGAGGAAGGCCCGGCCAACACGCTTTATGTTCACGTAACGCTGGTGCCGTTTATCGCCGCGGCCGGTGAATTAAAAACTAAGCCCACTCAACACTCGGTGCGCGACCTGCGCGAGATCGGTATTGCTCCTGACATTCTGTTGTGCCGTTCTGAACGGCCGCTGTCCTACGATCTGCGCTCCAAGATTGCGCTCTTCTGCAACGTGAAGGAGTCAGCAGTAATAAGCGCACAGGACGTGGACACGATTTATGACGTGCCCCTTGCGTTTCATGAACAGGGGTTGGACGAACTGATCGTGACGCAACTTGGTTTCGGCTCACGCGCGTCACAATCCGATCTCGCCGAGTGGCGGGATCTTGTAGGAACGGTCCGCCAGCCTTCCGGAGGAGAAACGTCGATCGCCATCGTGGGCAAGTATGTTGAGCTGGAAGATTCCTACAAGTCGTTGCGAGAGGCGCTAACGCACGGCGGCGTAGCTAATAATCTTCGCGTCGGCGTGAAATGGATCGAATCAGAAGAGCTGATGGATGACGATTACGAATCGCGGCTCCGCGACTTCGATGCGATCCTGGTTCCAGGTGGCTTTGGTAAGCGCGGCATCGCGGGAATGATTCGAGCAATCACTTACGCTCGGAAGAGCGGAACGCCATACTTTGGCATCTGCCTCGGTATGCAGACGGCCTGTATCGAGTATGCGCGCAACGTATGCGGGCTAAAGGACGCAGACTCCACCGAGTTCGACGCTGAGACTCCATATCCGGTGATTTTTAAACTGCGCGATCTCGTGGACGTTGACGAGCTCGGGGGTACGATGCGTCTTGGCGCGTGGCCATGTAACCTCTCGCCCGGGTCACTTGCTGCCGAAGTGTACGGAGCCGACGAGATTAGCGAACGACATCGTCATCGGTATGAATTCAATCCGGAGTTTCGCGAAACTTTGGAACGCGCGGGTTTAGTCTTCAGCGGCGTCTCCCCAGACGGCAAGTTCATCGAGATGGTCGAGCTTCCACGCGACGAGCATCCGTGGTTTCTCGGCTGTCAGTTTCATCCGGAGTACAAATCAAAGCCACTGAGTGCGCATCCACTGTTTTCGGCGTTTGTGCGCGCTGCCTATCAGAACCGGCTGCGCAACGAAACCTCGATGGAGAAAAACAGCGAAACCGAGCTGGTGGTGCCGGAACGAGCGAGCGCTACCAGCGCCGATTAGAGAAGATCCCCGTGCTGACCACCGGTTCACATGAATCAATACGAGATTGAAAGCCTTTGGATTAAGGACGACCTCGATGTGGCGTTTCAACATGGAGACGTAGCCCGCCTTAAGTCCGGGGACCATCTTGGCAAGGAAGGAAGGATCATCGCGCTCTTTACGCTCGAACCTTATCCAACCTACGTACTGGAATTGCCCGATGAGTCAAGCGTCGTAGCCGTTGAACCCGACCTTGAACTCATTCAAGGGAATACGGGTTCTACCTTAGTGCTTGTTAAGGGATAGCGAAGCGACGAGCTCTCGACCCGGGGTGTGACCGCTCGTGAGCCGGCCGACGCCCCTTTCCTTCGTCGGTCATAAGTGATATAACGCGGGTGCTCAGTGTTTGATCAAAGAGATTTGGTTAAGGATTGTGCGGAGCGGGGCCAGTCAGGAGATTGCCGAAAGGCTTTCCCCGGCTTCCCCGCTATCCTTTTTCGGGGCGTTGCCGCGGGGAGTGTGGTGACGCCCTTTTCTCAATTGGACACTACCGTTCAAAGGTTCGTAGGTTACATTTCTCATAAGACCCTTTAGTATTTCTTCCTACCGACTGCCCTCTCAGTGCATCTGATCGAGTTTTGCGGGATAATCCTTCCGCTTTCTCTCCCCTACAGTCGTGTCTCATATGCTTCATTGCCCTAAATGCGGAAGGCGCTATTCAGCCGACTTCGAAGTGTGCCCGGAGGATCATTCGCCGTTGCAGGCCGATGCTACCGTGGCGGACGAAGCGCCTGTGGATCCGCTAGTTGGTCACACGCTCGACGAAAAGTATCGCCTTGAGGAGCGTTTGGGTATTGGTGGTATGGGGACTGTCTATCGAGCGCGCCACCTGCTCATCGATCGGCCCGTTGCTATAAAAGTTCTCAATCCGCGTTTTGTCGAAGACGAAGCTGCCCGCACGAGATTTCGCCGCGAGGCACGCGCCGCCGGACGTTTGCAACACATGAACGCTGTCACCGTCACTGACTTTGGTCAGTCGTCGGATGGCTACGTTTACATCGTGATGGAGTTGCTGGAGGGGCGCACGTTGCGCGACGTGCTCGCGAAGGAAGCGCCGCTCGACTTCGCGCGCTCGGTGTCTTTGATGTTGCAGGTTTCGGCGGCCGTCGCCGCGGCACACGAAGCAGGAATCATTCATCGCGATTTGAAACCTGCAAACATCTTCATCGTGCAGCGAGCTGAAGTGCCGGCCGTGGTGAAGGTGCTCGATTTTGGGATCGCAAAACTGGCGGCGGAAAGCCTTGACGAAGACGATCCGAAAACGTTGACCCAGGTTGGCGCGATGATCGGCACGCCTCGCTACATGTCGCCGGAACAGTGTGATGGCGCGGACCTGACGCCGGCCGCCGACGTCTACAGTTTGGGCGTCATCCTCTATGAGTTGCTCACGGGCACCGTCCCTTTCAGCGGTTCCACGCCGCTGGCAATTGCCATGAAGCACACGAGCGAACTTCCACGGCCACCTCATGAAATCGTTTCAACGATTCCGCCGCCGCTGGAACAAGTCGTCCTGCATGCACTCGAGAAAAATCCGGACGAGCGACCAGCCAATGCCGCAGCGTTTGGTCAGGAGCTATTGACCACGGCTGAGCGATTAGGCCTTGAGCACGCAGCAATCACGAGTGGTCCAAACATAGAGGCGCTACGAAGCGTCGGCACCGAGTCACCGTCCGGCCGATTGGTGATCGACATTTCCCGTTTGCGCGAAACCCGCGCTGCCAGTGCGGATTTTACCGAAATGACAGTGGTCAGTCCGGCGGTTACCACGGTTAACAGTGCGAATGGGCCGCTGACGATAACATCGCGAACAACGGCTACTCGTTCGTTTCCCAGACTCTCTGTGTCGCTGATTGGCTCGAGGCGACATAAAAAGCAACTTATGATAGTGGCAGCAGTGGTCGCCGCGTTTCTGTTGATAGGAGCGACGCTGGCTATTCGCTCGCGGAATGCGACCTCGGCCACACCCATCGTAGCTGCCAGCCCGAGTCCCACGGTGGAGCCATCGCCTTCGCCGTCTCCTACAGCCACGGCATCGCCGAAACCCGTTGCCAAGAAACCTCCACCAAAGAAAAAGGGTGGATTTGTAAACAAAGTTAAGCGAATATTCAAGAACCCTTTCTAAGTAGCGTCTACTGATGACAGCCGTTCGGATGAAACCTTTCAGCGTAGGCAACACCACGTTCGGTGATGGCCGCTTAACAATCATTGCTGGTCCTTGTGTGATTGAATCGCGAGAGCACGCGTTGATGATGGCGCTCGAGTGCTCATCTCGCGCGCGCGAGGCTGGCCTGGACTTTGTTTACAAATCCTCTTTCGACAAAGCCAACCGTTCTTCAATTCAGAGTTTTCGAGGCCTCGGAATGGAGGAAGGTCTTGACGTCTTGCGGCAAGTGAAGGAAGAGACCGGCGCGCCCGTGTTGACTGACATTCACGATGTCTCGCAGGTAGGGCCGGTAGCCGAGGTGGCCGATATCCTGCAAATCCCTGCATTCCTGTCGCGCCAAACCGATCTGGTTTTGGAAGCTGCGCGCTCGGGTCGCGCGGTTAACATTAAGAAGGGCCAGTTCCTGGCGCCACTGGATGCGCGCAACATCGTCGACAAGGCGCGCGCTGTTGGTTGCGAACGTCTGATGCTCACGGAGCGTGGCGTAAGTTTTGGTTATAATAACCTCGTCGTGGACATGAGATCGTTTCCGATCATGCATGATTTTGGCGTGCCAATAGTTTTTGATGTGACGCACTCGCTACAACTGCCCGGGGGATTGGGCCATGCAACCGGCGGGCAATCCGAATACATCGAACCGCTGGCGCGCGCCGGCGTTGCTTGCGGAGTTGATGCGGTTTTCATGGAGGTGCACGAATGTCCGGAGCGTGCGCCATCGGATGGACCAAACGCACTGCCGCTTGATCGAATGGAAGGACTGCTGCTGATGCTGCGTGACATTCATAAGCTGGTCAGCAACGGAGCGTCCATAAAACAATAATGGCGGCCGTTCTCAGTTTGAGCTCCCCATGTCGAATCAGCATGAAATCCTAAAAACTGTCTGCCTACATATGAAGCGAACTTTCACGGTTACTCTTGTTATTCTTGCGTTCTTTCTTTTCCCAACGTTCGTCCATGCTCAGGAAGAAGCCCGCGCGGCTTGGCAGATAACCAACTTCGACATCAACGCAAACGTGCAGCAGACAGAGCGCGCGCTGGCAGCGGTTGCTAATCTGACAGCAACCAATGTCGGGCGCGGCGCCGGGGCATCGTTTACGTTTCGCATCAACAATAAAGCGGTCATTAAATCGGTGACCCTGGGCGGGACCACTGCCAGTTTTCGCGCCCTGGCTGAAACCTCAGGCAATCTGCAAAGGGTAACAGTAACGCTGCCTGCTTCGGTTGCACCTGGCGGAACCATTGTCTTAAACATCAACTACAGTGTGCCTGTGGAGAGCAACAGCGGTCTTGCCGCCATCTCGCCGCTCGGAGCACAGTTTCTGCCGCTCTCCTTTTGGTACCCTGTGCCCAATACACCTTTCAGCATCCGAGGCGCTGATACTGCTCCGTTTCGTTTGGCAGTCAACGGCCCGAACGTAGTTAGTTCAGGAGTAGAGAAGAGTGGCGCAGCGGGTACAACCGTCTATGAACAGACATTGAATGCGCAGCCGTTTTTTGTGCAAGGCAACTGGGACCGGATCGAGGGAGCCGGTGAAAGTAAAAACGTCTTCGCGTTAGTTCCGCGCGGTGCGACTGCAGAAGAAAAGAAACAAGCAGAGGCGCTTATTTCCTTAACTGCCGGCGCGCGTAGCTTTTATTCAGGCTTGCTTGGTCCAGCCGCGGACGTGCCCATCCGACTCGTTTCCGTGAGACGCGGTTCGGGCTTCGACGATGGTGGGACAATCCTGGTTGAGTCAGGCGCATTTCGCCGTTCGAAAGTGGATGCGACGACGGCCCTTTCGATTGCCGAAGCGATCTCTCGGCTTTGGGTGGGAGGACAAACTGCTGTCCGCGGCGAAGGCAATGGCGTCGTGCGAGATGGTCTAACGCGTTTTTTGGCGACACTTTTTATCGAGAAGCAGTTTGGACGGGAAGCTGCGCGAGAAGAGTTGTTAAGACAGCGACTCGCATATGTCACGGTCGCGAAAAAGGATGCGCCAATAGCAGTAGTCACGCCGCTCGACGCCACATATTTCAGTTCGGTCCCAAATAAAGGCGCAATGGTTTGGCGTCTCATCGATAACACCATGGGGCGCGACGCGTTTATGAGCACGCTCCGCAGCGTGTTGGGAACAGGAAGAACTGCGGGCGGCATCACCCTCTCAAGTTTGAGAAGTGTTTTGGCGGAGCGCGGCGGCGTCTCGATCAAGACGCTGTTGGATCAACAACTCGATCAAGTTACGGATATCGATCTGATGGTTGGGATGCCGCAACAGCGCGGGGCTGAGTGGGTGTCGGCGTTGAGAAATCTCGGTTCCGGCGATGCAACTACTACCGCGCGCGCCACAACCGCGAGCGGCGAGCAGCTTTCAGTGCCGGTTACTGTGGGTGCGCGAAATTTTGGTGAAGCTGTTTTCAAAACCACGGCAAGGGTTGTGCGGGTGGAAATTGATCCGGAGAAGCTTTATCCCCAGCTGGATTATGGAAACGACACCACTCCTCGCGGACGCGATGTGACCGAAGTCTTGGGGGAGGCGAGCCGGCTCTTCGGCGCGCAGGATTATGCGAAGGCGGAATCCATTGCGCGCGAGATATTGAGCTTCACTCCAAACCTTCAGGAGGCGCGCATTATTCTCGCGCGTGCGCTTCTGGGTCAGAACCGGATAGACGAAGCAGAGAAACTATTTCAGGCGGCCCTCAACGAGCCATTGCCGACAGCGGCCACTCTGGCGTGGGCCAATGTAGGTCTCGGCGATATCAATCTCAGAAAAGGACAGGCGGCCGAGGCGGCGAAACGGTTTAATGACGCCGTGTGGGCAGATGCGGAGTATGCGGCGTCGCTCGCTGCACGCGCCGGCCGCATCAGGGCCGAAACAGCAGCCAACACTTTGAAGGTCGACGCGGACGTGCGTACGTTTGTTACGCAACTGGATCAGGCAATTACCAGCGGCAGAAGGGCCGACCTCGAATCGCGCATTGTTCCGGGCGAATTGGTGAGGTTTATTGGCGGCGTGATCGGCACACAGCCGGAAGTCTGGCAGACTCGCGTCTTGCGTACGGAACAAGTCGACGCCAATCTGGTAGCGGCGGACGTTAGTCTCGACACAAAGGAACTTGGCCGCCAACAAACCGGCACCGCCGTGTTGATTCTGGCGCGGGTTGGTGGTAGTTGGAAACTCGCCGGCATTGATTTGTTTGAAGTGCGGTAAGTGTTGTTTACGGCAAAGCGGTTTCGTCTTAGAGGCCAGAGTTGCCGCTTCGGCTACCCTGGGTACAGATTTTGGGAGAGGGAACGCGAGAATACACAATCAAGTCACCAGCAAAAGGTTCCGGCTGTTTGTTCCGACCAGCCACCTGTTGCACTTCCAAGTTGAATCTGCGAATGAGAAATGAGATGACCTATGGAAAATATTGAAACGCTAACAACAGTTCCAAGGACGACATTGAATAAGCAATGAAGGATCTCTCCTCGATTGAGCGCCGTGCCTCTCGCATCAAGCTGCTTCTGATGGACTGTGACGGCGTGCTTACTGACGGCCGCCTCTGGCTTACCGACGATGGCGACGAGCAGAAAACCTTTAACACCAAGGACGGTCTCGGCCTGGCTCTTTTGCATCGTGCTGGACTCAGGTCAGGTGTCATCAGCGGCCGCAGTTCCAAAGCCCTCGAGCGACGGGCGCGCGAACTGGGAGTTGAGTTTGTCCGACAAGGTGACCCGAATAAGACCGCAGCCTTTGAGGAAGTGCTGCGGCTCGCGGAAGTTGATGAGGACGAGGTGGCTTTCGTCGGCGACGATCTCACTGACATTCCACTCATGCAGCGAGCCGAGTTAGCTGTGGCCGTTGCTGACGCTACACAGGAAGTTCGTTCGGTGGCCCACTATGTTACCCAGGCAGAAGGCGGCCGGGGCGCAATTCGCGAGGTGATTGAGATCATTCTCAAGTCGCAGGGACGCTGGAATGATATTTTGGAACTCTATTTGAAGTAGTTTTTGGGATGTGCGTTGGTTGCCGTGTGTTAACCAAAGATTTTCCATATATCATTTGACAGTTTTCATTGGTCATTTAGGTTTCAGGTTGAAATCACAAATAAGAATAAGAAATGAAATGGAAAATCTGCCCGTCCTACGCGGGTGGGTTGAAGAGCAAGGGGACGGTCGAGAGCGTTGACAGCGGCAATTCCGTTAACTATCTTTTGAAGTCGCAGCCGATAAGGACTCAATACGAAGCAGCAAAGCTTATGTCTCGTCATCCCTTAGTTTTCCGACTTCATCCTTGCTGTCGCGGGCGTAACTCAATGGTAGAGTGTCGGCTTCCCAAGCCGGATGTTGCGGGTTCGATCCCCGTCGCCCGCTCCAATTTCCTCGAGTTTCCGTCGCTTGATTCTGACAGACACACCTCATTTTATTTCACGAGACGACACTACTAAGTCTCGCCAGAGGGCGTTATGAAAATCTTGACCCTGTTGCCACTTCTTTTGCTGGTTGGCTCCTTTGGTCAGAGCGGTGCCACTTCTGATGACGGTTCTCAGGTTGTAGTCGTAAGTTTCAAATGGTCAAAGAGCCGTCTGACCGTGGAGCAAGCTGATTCCGCCATCATTCCCGCGCCCGCGATGATTTCCGCAAACAGAAATTACGAGCGGAACCGACGGATTAACGCTTCGGCCGGCGAAAGAGACCCGAACGCCGACACGGTCGACGGCCGCAGTGCGGCTCTGGAGAGAAACGTACAGTCATCGCGGGCGGTCAAACCAATTGACGGATATTCTTTCCGCGCGAAGGTAAGAAATAACAACACGAAAACCATTGAAGTCCTGTTTTGGGAATACCAGTCTCACGACCCCCTTGCTCCGACATCAGCGTCTCGGCGGCAATTCCTTTGCGGTGTAAACATCAAAACCGGAAAAGATAAGGAACTACAGGGATTCAGCACGCTTGGTCCAGCCGATGTGGTTAGAGTTGATGGGGGCGGAGCCAAAACGGTTATGCAGGAGGGAGCCGTCATCAATCGCATTGAATACTCGGATGGATCGATCTGGCAGCGTAAGGGCTGGAGTTTGGCTGAGGTGAAGTCGAGCTATACGCGTGTAATTCAGACGCCGTGGCAGCCGGACACGTGTAAAGGCTTGTAACGCGGTCTCCGTCTGGCCGCCTTTTTTTTACCGCAAGATCGGGCCAACGATCCGACGAGAAGGTATCCCACCTACCGGCCGATTTTTCTGACCCAGTACATATCGCGCATTTTGTAACGCGACGATGTGCCCTCTGAAATGTCCACAAATCTGGGCGAAACGAAATTAATGTGTGGCTCATAGCCAAGCCGGCTTTGTTCGGGTCTGATGAGTTGGCCACCTTTGACCTGCAACTTGTACGACTTCACGGGTTGTCCATTCACCTTTAACACCATTGTGTAGTCGCCGTCCTTCTTCAGATCCGCCATGGTGAGGTAATGAGGACTCGGTACGTTTGGCGCGCTCACCAACTCTTTGGAGAAGAACTGCCAATCGACATAACTCGGTACAATGTTTGAACGCGTCGTGCCGATCTGTTGGGCTCCCAACATTAAATGGAGCGAAGCCATGGGACGACTACCCCCGGCAGGGAATTCACGCAGACTCATCCAAAAGTTAAACGTAATATTGCCGCCCGGCTCATCGACCGGAGAGGCAATGTAGGCCCAGTCTCGCCAGGGGCCCTCGCGAATGAACTGAGTCTTTGGATTGAACGGATCGTTGTTGCGTTCTTCCTTCAGCGAAAACGGCATGCGCGTGACTTCGTCGCCGCCAATCTTGATCGTCATTACGTAGTCGCCCGGCTGGCCTATTCTTAAATTGCCAGGGTCTCCGTCAGGAACGAAATTGGCGAACGCTGGAAACTCGGAATACCTGGTCAATCGCAACGGCATGCTCGCTACTTCCTCCCCGCTAAGCTTGCTCACCACAAGCATTCCCCGCGGACTACCGGCAGGTGGAAAGACAACCTGAACATTTTCAACAAGGAATCCTCCGTTGTTTTCGTAGAAGCGCATGTTGAGCAGCGCTTGCAGCTCTGCAGCCGGACGGTAGTTTTGTCCTACTGTGCGAGACGATTCGGAGACGAGGAAGGCGGCGGCTATTAAGAGGGCCAGCGAGAGCACAACTCTTGTGCGAATGAACCGCGAGGTTTTCATAATGATCCCCTTAGCTTGACGTGAGCGAAGAAAGCTTAGCCGCGGTATTCAAAACGAGCCACGTCTGACTCGCCCAGGATGACCGTGTCTCCAGAATTCAGCGGCGATTCAGTAACGCGCTCGGAGCGTGGATCATTTACAAACGTTCCGTTACGGGATTCCTGATCGGCAATGGTGACGACGCCATCGCGCACGCCAATCCAGAGGTGCCGTTTGGAAATGCGAGGATCCGCAACCACGATCTGAGAAAGGCTGGCGTCACGTCCGATGTAGGATCCTTCTGGGCTCACGTTAAATTCCTGACCCGACAAGGCACCCGAGACAAACACAATCGAACCGTAGTCGATTGCCACAGTTGCCTCACGGTTAATGGCGACCGTCCGTGTTGGATCAAAGTCCGGGTCCTCGACTTCAGCGGCCACGTTTGACGGAAGGGGCGGAACTGACGCCGGTGTGTAAGCCTCGATCGGTGGAGTCGGTTCAACTGGAGGAATGAACTCCGAAACTTCTGGTGTTGCCGTACCGGCGACGTCTGAAGAGACAGGGCCGCTCGACATAGCCGCAGCCGCCGCAGACTTTTGCGCCTTGCTTCGTTTGCGAGCGATAAGAAATATGGTCAGACCAACGCCCACGACCACCACTATGAGAACCAGAATCACCAGCACGACGGCGACAATAATCCACATCGATGAGTTATCGGGTTCAGACACCTGAAGGGCCAAAGCTATTAAAGGCTGATTCATCTTTGAATGCTCCTTGACGAGTTAGTTGATAATTTTGCCGGCAACAGTTTGCGAATAGTAGCCGAAAAATCGTTCGCAGGTTGAATAATTCGGAGCCGGTAACGCGGTGTTCCCACAATACAAGTTAGCCGTTGCTTCTAGTGGAATTTGCCGGGAAAGTCAACATAGGTGTGCTGTGGAGGTGGGTCGCGGCCGCCGTACTGTAAGTGAACGACTAGTGAGTTGCCGCGTATGCTTTGGCGGCAGGGGGTCTGCCAAATTTGGTTTTGCTGACCATAACGCCAGTTGCAGCAGGTCGCCGTGGCTGGCACGTTGGTTGCCCAAAACCCTAATAAATCGTTTAGGGGGGACCACCACGTGAGTAATAAGTTATTGATTGGTTGTGCTATAGCCGTGCTGGCAATCGCTGGTTCAGCTTGCAACACCACGGACAATGCCAACGCAAACGCCAATGCAAACCTTGCCGTCGCGACGACCACGCGAGCCGGGGCAGATAATTCAGACATCACAACTACAACGGATGCGAGCGGGGTTAAGACCGAGACGCGTGTCTTCCGTAACAACCCGCGCGTAAAGAGAGTGGTCGTGACTACGCAACCCAGTGGACAGCGCACGGTGCGTGTCTATTCGGTTTCCGGCGAAGATAAGGTAGTCGACAATGTAGGTGATGCGCTCGAAGAGACTGGCGACGCAATCGCAAGCGCGGCCGGATGGACTGTCGACAAGACGGGCGAAGCACTGAACGAAGCGGGAGACAAGCTCGAGGACGTTGGCGACCAGACAGTAAAGGGAGCGAAGACAGTAGGAAAGAAAACAGCAGCAGGCGCCAAGAAGGTCGGTAGTGCGGTCAAAGATGTAGTGACGCCTTAACTCTCCTTCAACCAGCGGTCATTAAGGGGCGGCTTTTCGAGTCGCCCTTTTTTGTCTGTCTTCGCACTGCAACACTCGAGGTCTCAGCTCCTCAGCGTTCCGCGACAGTCGTGCGCCAGAAGTGTTACACGTCGGTATCAGAACCGGGAGCGGACCGTGGTCCCCGCGCGGGCAGCCCGCGTGGGGTGGTGGTAGCGACCGGGTAGCGTTTAAGCCATGAGTGGCTTTGCACAAAAAGTAGTTTTATCAGTCCGCAAAGCGGACGAATGATAATAGCCCAGCAGTTTTTTTCACTGCTGGGATAAAGAGCGGAAGGATTTGTAGTCCGTGAAGCGGACGGCTGAATCATACTGGGCGAAACGCTATGC